>NZ_JBXKIW010000052.1:0-19302 GCF_056995035.1 Romboutsia sp.
ATATATTATTTAAAAAACATTTAAAATATATTTTAAAAAAGTATAAAAAGTGGTAATATATATTTTATTTAAAAAACAATTAAAATATATTTTTATTAAAAGTTATAACTACATAAACAAAATAATAATTATATATTAATTATTATTTCATGATAGTGAGGTATACTATTTAATGAGTAAAAGGAAAATGTACATGGAGATAGCAAATATGCTTTCTCTAATTAGTCAAGTGGGAATAATGATATTAATATCTATATTAGGATGTACCTTTATAGGGAAGTTTTTAGACTCTAAGTTTAATACTAGTCCGATTCTAATGCTTATATTCTTAGTATTAGGAATTGGCGGTGCATTCAGGGCAGTTTATAAAACTCTAATAGTATATACAAAAAGGAAGTGATATCATGCATTCAAAACTACACGATGAAATAAACTACGTAACAAAAGGAGTTATAGTATTTGATTTAATAGTAATGATATTATTATTGATAACGTCAACTTTCAGTAAGCCTATGATTTTAGGATTAGTGTTTGGAACAATAATAGCAGTACTTAATTTTAGATTGATAGCTATAACGATACAAAAATCAGTAACTATGCCTGTTTCAAGGGCTCAAATATATTATTCAATTCAATATATGATGAGAATGACTGTAACAGGAGTAGTTCTGTTAGTCTCTGTAAAAGCCCCGCATTTACATATAATAGGGGTGGCAATAGGGTTATTAAGTCCTAAGTTTGTTATATTAGCAAAACCATTATTAATAGACAAACTAAAAAGAAAGGAGGCGTAAGTATGAGTCAAGCAGAATGGATTATATTTTTTGGTGACTTCAAAATAAGTGAAACAGTAATAACAAGTTGGATTATAATAGCTGGATTAGCTTTAGGATCTTTTTTACTAACTAGAAACTTAAAGAAAGTACCTACAAGTAAAGTTCAGATATTTCTTGAGATTTTCATAGGTGGAATTTCTGATCTAGTAACAGATACTATGGGTGAAAAGCTAGTTAAAAAAATGCCGAGTATAATACCATACATAGGAAGCTTATTTTTATTCTTTGCATGTTCTAACCTAATAGGGTTGCTAGGGTTTAGATCACCAACTACAGATTTGGACACAACACTAGCATGGGCATTAATAACATTCACTATGATTTACTATGTGGGTATTAAGAATAATGGAATTGGTCACTTAAAAGAGTTAATAGAACCAAATATAGTAATGTTACCACTTAATATAATTGGAGAGTTGGCGAAACCAATTTCATTAAGTTTCCGTCCATTCGGGAATATATTAGGTGGAGCAGTTATAATGGGCTTACTATATCAATTCTTGGGATATGTATCAACTTTAATCCCAGGGGTAGAGATACCATTTGCTCAATTATTAATACCAGTACCACTACATTTATACTTTGATATATTTGCAGGGGTATTACAATCGTTTATATTTATAATGTTAACGATGGTATTTGTAGGAAGTACTGTAGAGTAAAATTGTAATTTAAAACTTTAAAAAACTATTTAAAAATTTAAGGAGGAATTAATTATGGAAACAGCTATAATCGCAGCAGGTTCAGCTATAGGAGCAGGTCTTGCAGTAGCAACAGGAATCGGAGCAGGAATCGGACAAGGAATCGCAGCAGGTAAAGGTGCAGAAGCAGTTGGTAATCAACCAGAAGCACAACAAGATATAATAAAGACTATGTTACTTGGGGCTGCAGTTGCAGAATCTTCTGCAATATACGGACTAGTTATAGCAATAATCCTTATATTCGCTAATCCATTCTTTAAAATGTTAGGAATGTAATTAAAATTAGTGAAATGTTGTAAGTAGGAGATAGCAAAACTATCTCCTACTTATGAATTGTGATTGGTAGAAAGGAGGATAACATATGGAACTTAAGCCATTAATAGGCATAACATACGAATTAGCATTTCAGCTTGTAAATACTTTCTTAGTATTTGTACTTTTAAAGAAACTTTTATTTAAACCGGTATTAGGTATAATAGAAGCTAGAGAAAAAGATATAAAAGAAAATTTAGCACAAGGAGAAAAAGCTAAAACTGAAGGTATATCTTTAATGAAAGAGTACGAAGAAAAGATAGGTTCTGCTAAGAATGAAGGGCAAGAAATAATAAAACAAGCTACTTTAAGAGCAGAGCAAAAAGAAGTTGAAATAGTATCTACTGCAAAGCAAGAAGCTCAAAATTTAAGAGAAAAAGCTAGCAAAGATGTAGAGCAAGAAAGACAAAAGGTTATGAATGAAATCAAAAATGATATATCAGACATAGCATTATTAGCTGCATCTAAAGTTATTGAAAAGGACTTAGATAAGTCTAAGCATGAAGAGTTAATAAATAACTTTATAAAAGAGGTAGGCGAATCTAAATGATAAATTTAATTGCAGGAAGATATGCTGAAGCCCTATTTCAAGTAGGAGAAGAAACAAATTCAACTACTAAGTTATGTGAAGAACTGAGTGCAGTAGTAGATATACTTAAATCTAACAAAGATTTTTATAGTGTATTAAAATCTCCAATTGTAGCAAAAGGAGAAAAGAAAGACATAATAGAAAAAGTTTTTAGTAGTCAAATAAGTGATAACTTAAACAATTTCTTAAAAATAATAATAGATAAAGATAGAGTATCGGCTATAGAAGCTGTAGAAAAATCATACAAAGTATTATTAAATGAAAAGAATAACATCATAGAAGGTATCGCAATAACAGCGGTTGCTATGAGTCAAGAAGAAATAAAGCAGCTTGAGGCTAAACTTTCAAGCAAATACAATAAAAATGTTACTTTAGAAAATAAAGTTGACAAGTCTATATTAGGTGGAGTTTTAGTTAGACTTGGAAACGAAGAGATAGATGGTACTGTTAAGACTCGTTTAGCGAAGATGAAGTATCAATTATCTCAAGTAATATCTTAGAATGGCGGTGAACCCATGAACTTGAGACCTGAAGAAATAAGTTCTATAATTAAAGAACAAATAAAAAATTATGAGAATAAAGTTGAATTAACTGATACAGGTAGTGTTTTAAAAGTTGGAGATGGTATAGCTAGTGTTTATGGATTAGAAAATGCTATGGCTGGAGAACTTTTAGAATTCCCTGGTGAAATTTACGGAATGGCTCTTAACCTTGAAGAAGATATGGTTGGGGTAGTTATGCTTGGTAATGACCAAGGTATAAAAGAAGGCGATATAGTTAAAAGAACTGGTACTGTAGTTCAAGTTCCAGTTGGAGAAGCTTTAGTAGGAAGAGTTGTAAATGCATTAGGTCAACCAATAGATGGAAAAGGACCTATAAACTCAGATAAATTTAGACCAGTAGAATCTGAAGCTACAGGAATAATAGCTAGAAAATCTGTTCATCAATCACTTGAAACAGGTATAAAAGCTATAGATGCCATGATTCCAATAGGAAAAGGGCAAAGAGAACTTGTAATCGGAGATAGACAAACTGGTAAAACATCTATATGTATAGATGCAATACTTAACCAAAAAGGTAAGGATGTTATATGTGTATACGTTGCTATAGGACAAAAACGTTCTACAGTAGCTCAATTAGTTAACACTTTAGAAAAAGGTGGAGCTATGGATTACACAATAGTAGTATCTGCTACAGCATCTGAACCAGCACCACTACAATTCTTAGCACCATATGCAGGTACTGCAATGAGTGAAGAATTTATGTTTGAAGGAAAACATGTTCTTATAGTATATGATGATTTAACTAAGCATGCCGTTGCATACAGAGAAATGTCATTATTACTTAAGAGACCACCAGGTCGTGAAGCTTATCCTGGGGATGTATTCTACTTACATTCAAGATTATTAGAAAGATCTGCTAAGTTATCTGATGAATTAGGTGGAGGTTCTATAACTTCATTACCTATAATCGAAACTCAAGGTGGAGACGTTTCTGCATATATACCAACTAATGTTATATCTATAACGGATGGACAGATATACTTAACACCAGAATTATTCTATGCGGGTATAAGACCAGCAGTTGATCCTGGTATATCAGTATCAAGGGTTGGAGGATCTGCTCAAATAAAGGCAATGAAAAAAGTTGCTGGACCATTAAAGCTTCTTTACTCTCAATATAAAGAACTTGCTGCATTCGCTCAGTTTGGATCTGACTTAGACGAAGATACTAAAAAGAGACTTGCACAAGGGGAAAGAATAGTTGAAGTATTAAAGCAAGCTGAGCATCAACCATTAGCAGTAGAAAATCAAGTTATGATGATACATGCTGTTACAAATGATTTATTAGCAGACATACCTGTTAATAGCATAGCAAAATTTGAAAAAGAATTATATGAATTTGTTAATACAAATTATCCAGAAATAGGAAAGAAAATTCTTGAAAATGCAGATTTTACTCAAGAATTAACTAACGCTATAAATGAATTTAAGAAAAAATTTGTTATAGAAGCGTAATCCTTTTTAAAAAAGGAGGTAACCAAATTGGCAGGAGCTGGAATGAAGGAAATTAAAACTCGTATTAAGAGTGTTGAGAGTACTAAGCAAATAACTAAGGCCATGGAGCTAGTTTCATCTTCGAAGTTTAGAAAAGCTAAAGAGAAAGCTGAAAGTTCAAGACCTTATTTTAATACTTTGTATAATACTGTTCAAGATATAGCGAAAAATACGAGTGGAAGTAAAAATATACTTCTTAAAGAAAGAAAAGTTAATAACGTATGTTATATAGTAATAGCTGGAGATAGAGGATTAGCTGGAGGTTATAACTCTAATATTTTAAAAGCAGTGCTTGCACATAATGAACATAAAACAGCAAAAATAATCTCTGTAGGAAAAAAGGCAAAAGAGTCTTTATCTAAGAGAGGTTATGAAATAATAGATTCTATAGATTCTGTAGAAGATGCTATTTATGAAGATGCAAACAGAATAGCTCAAAGAGCTATGGAAGCTTATAAAAATGGAGAGGTTGATGAGGTAAATCTTGTTTATACAGAATTTATATCTGCATTAGACCAACAACCAAAAGTAGTTAAATTATTACCAGTTACAATAGATAATAACAATAAAGAAAAATCTAAGAAAAGCAAAGCTGCAGTTCAATATTTACCTTCTCCTGATGCGGTACTTAGTTATGTATTACCTAAGTATGTTTCAGGAAGTGTATATGGAGCTATAGCAGAATCTTTTGCATCTGAGCAAGCGGCAAGAAGAACTGCTATGGAATCAGCTACAGACAATGCTAATGAGATGATATCTAAATTACAATTAATTTACAATAGAGCGAGACAAGCAGCAGTTACTCAAGAAATATCTGAAATAGTTGGAGGAGCTGCAGCATCTCAATAATGAAGGAGGTTAGGACATGGCAAATGTAGGTAAAATAGTTCAGGTCATAGGGCCAGTATTAGACGTCAAGTTTAATAGTGAAAAAAGCTTACCTAATCTATTAAATGCATTAGTGATAAAGCATGGAGATAAAGAAATAGTAGCAGAAGTTTCACAACATGTTGGTGATGATACTGTTAGATGTATATCAATGAGTTCAACGGATGGACTTGTAAGAGGTATGGACGTTACAGATACAGGAGCTCCAATAAGTGTTCCAGTAGGGAATTCAACTTTAGGAAGAATATTCAACGTACTAGGTCAACCAGTTGATGGTCAGGAAGCACCAAAAGATGCTCCTCAATTACCTATACATAGACCAGCTCCAAGTTTCGAAGAATTACAACCAACTGCTGAAATACTAGAAACTGGTATAAAGGTAGTTGACTTATTAGCACCATACTTAAAAGGTGGTAAGATAGGTCTATTTGGTGGAGCAGGAGTTGGAAAAACAGTTCTTATACAAGAGCTTATAAACAACATAGCTTCTCAACATGGTGGTATATCAGTATTCGCAGGAGTTGGAGAAAGAACTAGAGAAGGTAATGACCTTTACGGAGAAATGAGTGAGTCTGGAGTTATAAAGAAGACTGCACTAGTATTCGGACAAATGAATGAGCCACCTGGAGCGAGAATGAGAGTTGCGTTAACAGGACTTACAATGGCAGAATATTTCAGAGACCAAGAGAAGCAAGACGTTTTATTATTCGTAGATAATATATTCCGTTTCACTCAAGCAGGATCTGAAGTTTCAGCGCTTCTTGGGCGTACTCCATCAGCAGTTGGATACCAACCAACATTAGCTACAGAGATGGGTAGATTACAAGAGAGAATAACATCTACTAAGAGTGGATCTATAACATCTGTTCAGGCTGTATATGTACCTGCCGATGACTTAACAGATCCAGCACCAGCTACAACATTTGCTCATTTAGATGCAAAAACTGTTTTATCTAGACAAATAGCATCTTTAGGGATATTCCCAGCGGTTGACCCATTAGAATCTAGTTCAAGAGTTCTAGATCCTCATATAGTTGGTAAAGAACACTATGCAGTAGCAAGAGGGGTTCAATCTATATTACAAAGATACAATGAACTTCAAGATATAATAGCTATACTTGGTATGGATGAATTATCTGATGAAGATAAATTAACAGTTACTCGTGCGAGAAAGATACAAAGATTCTTATCTCAACCTTTCTTCGTTGGAGAACAATTTACTGGATTCCCAGGTAAATATGTACCATTAAAAGAAACTATAAGAAGTTTCAAAGAAATATTAGAAGGAAAGCATGATAACTTACCTGAATCAGCATTCTTATTTGCAGGAAACATAGATGATGTAATTGAGAAAGCAAAGGAGAGTAGATAATTATGGCAAATGAATTTGCTCTTGAAATTGTCACTCCTGATAAAACCTTCTATAATGGAAGTGCTGAAATGATTATAGTTAGAACTACTGAAGGAGATGCGGGTATACTTAAAAACCACAGACCTTTAGTAGCAGGACTTGCAACTGGAACTCTACGTATAAAAAAAGATGGAAACTATAAAGAGGCTAAAATCTCTGGAGGATTCATGAACGTAGATAAAGAAAAAACAGTTATAGTAACTGAATCTGCTGACTGGATATAAATATTAATATTTGATATGTAAGGGCTAGGTATTTTACCTAGTCCTTTTTATATTTAAATAAACTTAATTATAATAATTATTGTAAATTACATGGTTTTTGAGATAAAGCATAAAATATTACTTATATAGAATTAAAACGTTGTATATAAATAATATTTTGAAACTAAAATAAAAAATCATTGAATATAATCATTCAAGAGTAATACAATAATAATATAAGTATTTTTTGGAGGATGTTATGAATATACTAGACATTGGAATTGATATTATTGAAATTGAAAGAATAAAAGAGGCTATAAATAATAATCCTAGGTTTTTGAATAAAATATTTACAGATGATGAAATAAAATATTTTGAATCAAAGGGTTTTAAACCTGAGAGTATAGCAGGCAATTTCGCGGCGAAAGAGGCTATTAGTAAAGCTATAGGAAGAGGGATAAGAGACTTTAATTTCAAAGATATTGAAGTATTACGAAACGAATTAGGTAAGCCTATAGTTAAAACTTATAATAATTTGCAACAAATATGCATAGATTATAACGTTTTAGAAATAAAAGTTTCAATATCTCACTGTAAAGAATATGCTGTAGCAAATGCTATGACTATAATTAAGGAGTGATAAAATGAAAAATAAAACAGCTAAAGATATAATGACAACAGAAGTAATAATAGCAAATAGAGAAGATAGCATAGTGAGTGTAGCAAAGTTATTAATAGAAGAAAAGATAGGAGGAATGCCCGTAGTAGATGAGAACAATAAAGTAGTGGGTATAATTTCTGAAACAGATATAATGAAGAAGGAAAAATATGTAGAAGCACCACAATCTATAAACATATTACAAGGATTACTATTTTTTGATGACTTCAAGCAAATGGAACAAGATATTAAAAGAATAGCAGCTTATAAAGTGAAAGAGTTAATGTCTACAGAAATAGTTAAAGTTCATGAAGATGATAAATTTGATGATGTAGCTAATATTATGATAAAAAAATCAATCAACAGAGTACCTGTTGTGGATTCTACAAATACTCTTAAAGGTATTATATGTAGATATGATATAATAAAAGCCATGTATAATGAATAAAATTTAGTGGGAGGATTTTTGTGAGGAAAGAGTGGACTATACTAATAGTGATAACTATTGGCATACTAGGTATTTTTGTAGGTTGCCAAAAAAGAGAGTCCACAAAAGAAGAGGTATATGAAGAATTTCAAAAGAAAATTTCGACTATGAAGTCGTATAAGTGCAGTGCAGAAGTAGAAGTGGCAGGAAATAAGAGTGCACAAAATTATATTTTTATTCATAATTATAATAAACCAGATAATTATAAGCTAGAGGTTATTTATCCAGAACATCTAAAAGGAAAAACTATGGAGTATAAAAACAATAAAATATTGGTTGAAAATCCTGATATAGATGATATGGTAGAGCTGCCTAATGTAGGTAGGAATGACCAATATATGTTTATAGGTGATTTTATAAAAAATTATCTACAGAATGAAGAAATAGAAATGCAATTAGCTAAAGGAAATTTGATTTTAGAAACGTACATACCAGGAGAAGATGAATATTTTAATAAACAAGTATTATATGTAAATACTGAGACTAAAAACCCTGAAAAGATGGAAATATTAGATATTAAAGGAAAAAATAGATTTACTGTTAATTATAAAGATTTTAAGTATACAAAATAAGGGGGACTAAACACAGATGAAAAATAAAATAACAGCTCCTACGTGGGCGGAGATAAATCTAGATAACATAAAATTTAATTTGAGTAATATAAAAAAAATATTAAAGGAAGATACTAAAATTTGTGGAGTATTAAAAGCTAATGCATATGGCCATGGTTCAGTAGAAGTTGCAAAATTGCTAGAGAAAGAAAAGGTCGACTACTTTGCAGTTGCTAGGCTAGAAGAAGCTATAGAACTTAGAGAAAATGATATAACACTTCCTATATTATGTTTAGGATATATTCCAGAGGAATCTTTAGAAATCGCTATTATAAACAATATAATTATAACTATTTATTCTTTAGAAATGGCACAAAAAATTAATAACATTGCAAAGTGCATAAAAGAAAAAGCTTTTGTTCATATTAAAATAGATACAGGAATGACAAGAATAGGATTTCAACCCAATAAAGAAGCAATAATAGATATAACTCAAATTTATGAACTAGAAAACATAAACGTAGAAGGCATATATACTCATTTTGCTACAGCAGATGATATAAATAAAGAGTTTACTAATACTCAAGCACAAAGATTTAAGTTTATGGTTGAACAGTTAGAATTGCTTGGAATAAATATACCTATCAAACATGTATCTAATAGTGCTGCAATTATGGATTTACCAGATTTAAAGTTTGATATGGTTAGGTGTGGAATTATATTATATGGACATTATCCATCTGACAGTGTACTAAAAGAAAGGCTTGCATTAAAGCCTGCTATGACGCTAAAAACAACAGTAGCTCATATAAAAGAAGTACAGTCAGGAGTAGGGATAAGCTACGGACTAAAATATAAGTGCAATAGTAAAGAAAGAATAGTAACAATACCTATTGGATATGCTGATGGGTTTACAAGGATGCAACCAAATCCAAAGGTGTGGATAAAGGAGCAATCCTTTGATGTTGTAGGTAGAATATGCATGGATCAGTGCATGGTTAGAATTGATAAAGATATAAATATAGAAGTTGGAGATCCGGTTATAATATTTGGAGAAGTAAATAGAAGTGTTGAAAATATAGCAAATAACCTAGGAACTATAAACTATGAAGTGTTATGTATGGTATCAAGGAGAGTTGACCGAGTTTATATGGAAAGAAATGCAATTTTACAAGTGGAGAGTTATTTGATAAAATAAAATTGATAGTATACCCCCGGGAGGCGATTTTGTGCACAATAAAAGTAAGGAAAAAATTATATTTACTTTACCGGATTCTCTCGTATCTGAAGTAGACTATATCGTCCAGATGGAGAATAGCAATAGAGAAGATTTTGCAAAAGCTGCTTTTCAATTCTATATAACCCAAAAGAAAAAAATAGATTTTAAAGAATCTATGATTAAGGGTTATAAAGAAATGGGTCAAATTAACCTATCATTAGCTGAATTAGGTATGACAAATGAGGTATCTCCCGATGATAGTATCGAAGGGAAGATCGCTCAAGGTGAGTATTAACTTAGATATAAAGCGAGGAGACTTATATTACGCTGATTTAAGCCCGGTTGTTGGATCTGAACAAGGTGGTGTTCGGCCAGTTTTGATAATACAAAATGATATAGGAAATAAGTACAGTCCAACTGTAATAATAGCCGCGATAACATCTCAGATTAATAAAGCGAAACTGCCTACTCATTTAGAAATTAGTGCTAATGAATATGGGCTTAATAAAGATTCGGTTATTCTCTTGGAGCAGATAAGAACTATAGACAAAAAAAGACTAAGAGAAAAAATAGGTTGTCTAGATAAGAACATGATGGCAAAAGTTGATAATAGTCTTCAGATAAGTCTAGGACTATTTGTACTATAAGAAATTATTGATATTATTTTAATATCAATAATTTTTTTGCATTAAAATAATAATATCTTTATTAGTAAATAAGATGCTATTACTTTAAGTATATATTTGTTAATAAGTAACTTAAAATAAAAACTATTAAATAATACCATAAAAATATTGTTTTGATGTGATTTAAATTAATTATAAATATAATAACTTAAATAGGAGTGTTGCACAAGTAAAGTTTTGAAGTTAGATGAATAAGAAAAAATGCTTGTAATATGTTTTATTAAAAAATAGAGTAAAAAAATTGTACAAAAGTGATATAATAATATGAGATTGTAAAGAACATTTATATGAGTAAATTTTAAATTTACAAACACAGGGAGGTAATTACATGAGAGACCATAAAGGATTAAATGAGATTGCACGTATTATCAGAAAAGATATAGTCTCTATGATACATGGATCGAAGTCTGGACATCCAGGAGGGTCATTATCAGCTGTTGAGATACTAACAGCGCTTTACTTTGATGAGATGAATGTAGATCCTAATAATTGCAAAATGGAAGATAGAGATAGATTTGTTTTATCAAAAGGACATGCAGCACCAGTGTTATATTCAACGTTAGCCCACAAAGGATATTTTGATAGAGAAGAGTTAAAAGGACTAAGAAAAATAGGAAGAATGTTACAAGGGCATCCTGATATGAAGGGAACTCCAGGAGTTGATATGTCAACAGGATCATTAGGACAAGGTTTTTCGGTAGCTTGTGGAATGGCTATGGCATCTAAACTAGATAATGCACCATGGAGAGTATACACTATACTTGGTGATGGAGAAGTTCAAGAAGGTATAGTTTGGGAAGCTGCTATGAGTGCTGCTCATTACAAACTTGACAACATGGTTGCATTCTTAGACTACAATGGTCTTCAAATAGATGGAGATGTAGCGAAAGTAATGAATATAGGTCCTATAGTTGATAAGTTTAAAGCTTTCGGATGGAATGTAATAGAAATAGATGGACACGACTTTGATCAAATATTTGCAGCTTTAGATATGGCTAAAGAAACTGTAGGCAAGCCTACAATGATAGTTGCTAAGACGGTAAAAGGTAAAGGTGTGTCATTTATGGAAAATGAAGCAGGATGGCATGGAACGGCTCCAAGTGATAGTGATTTAGAAAGAGCTTTAACAGAATTAGGGGGTGCAGATAATGAGTAACATAGCAACTAGAGAAGCGTACGGAAAAGCATTAGTTAAACTAGGACAAGTTAACGATAACGTGGTTGTATTAGATGCAGATTTATCAAAATCTACTAAGACAAATGATTTTTATAAGGCATTTCCAGAGAGATTCTTCAATATGGGAATAGCTGAGCAAAATTTAATAGGAGCAGCTTGTGGCCTTGCTACTGCAGGAAAGATTCCATTTGCAAGTAGTTTTGCTATGTTTGCTACAGGAAGAGCTTTCGAAGTAATAAGAAACTCAGTAGCTTATCCTAAGTTAAATGTTAAGGTATGTGCTACTCATGCTGGACTTACAGTAGGAGAAGATGGTGCATCTCATGAAACGGTAGAAGATATAGCTATAATGAGAGTTATACCTAATATGACGGTTTTAGTACCGGCAGATGGTGTAGAAACAGAGCAAATCATATTTGAAGCAGCAAAGTTTAATGGACCTATGTATGTTCGTTTAGGAAGAAGTGCTGTTCCTACATTATTTGATGAAAATTATAAGTTTGAAATAGGAAAAGGTGTAGTAGTTAGAGAAGGAAATGATGCTACGATAATAGCTTGTGGAATAATGGTTAATGAAGCAATAATAGCTTCTGAAACATTAAAATCAGAAGGTATAAATGTTAGAGTCGTAAACATGTCTACTATAAAACCTATAGATAAAGAATTAATAATAAATGCAGCTAAAGAAACAGGTGTAATAGTAACTGCTGAAGAACATAGTATAATCGGTGGATTAGGTTCTGCGGTAAGTGAAGTTGTAAGTGAAGAGTGTCCAGTTGTTGTTAAAAAAGTAGGAGTTAAAGATGTATTCGGTGAATCAGGAACTCCTATGGAATTATTAAAGAAACATGGTTTAACAGCTGATAATATAGTTGATGCGGTTAAACAAGCAGTAGCAAAAAAATAATAACAAAGAGAAAGATATAGTCTAGTTTTAGAGATTGTATCTTTTTTTATTGCGAATTATTCTTCTAAGGTTTGTATAACTTTCATATATTTAAAATATATGGGGGTGATAAATGTGAATATAAAGTTTAATATCAAAGGGGTAATATATGGTGTAATAGTTGTAGCACTTATAATAGGTGGGTTCATGATTATACCAAATATGTTTATGGAAAATTCGAAACCAGTAGATTATACAATGGTTCAAAGAGAAGCTATACCAGAAAAAATATTAGACATAATGGAAAAATACACTAATGAAGAGAGAGCTTTAGCTATGAAACTAGATAAAAAGATATATGTAATAGTAACAAGGGGTAATGATAATGAGCATGGTATAGAGATGGATAAAATAGATATAGTTCAAAAAGACGATAAAGAAGTAATGAGAGTAAAGGTTACATATAAAGAAAAAGAAAAATCATATCCATACATAGTTGTAGAGACGAATCTTAGTGAATTACCAGATAGAATAGAGTTAAATACGGCAACGGAAGAAAAGTAAAATAAATTATAAAAGGTTATTTTAGTAAGTTACTAAAGTAACCTTTTATAATTTATTTTATATTTAGTAATTATTTACTAAGAAGTAGGGAAAAATAAATCCTAAAATGATGTTGAGAGGTGAATAAATGTTGAATATAGATAAATATAAAGTTAAAGTTGAAGACTTAAAATCTAAGCATTCATTGGAAGATATAGAGTTCAATACAACTGAAGATATAGTGCCTATAAGAGAGATAATAGGACAAGAACGAGCGGTACAAGCTATAGAGTTCGGACTTAAAATGAAACAAAAAGGATATAACATATATGTGGCTGGTGTAAGTGGAATAGGAAGAACTAGCTATACCCATACATTAATAAAAAAACATGCTAAAACAAGGGAAAACCTAAAAGATTGGCTATATGTAAATAATTTTAAAAATTCTAATGAACCAACAGTTTTATGCTTTAAGGGTGGGGAAGGTAAAAAATTCAAAAAAGATATAGATGATATAATAGAGAAGTTAAAAGATGAGATTCCTAAAATATTTAAGTCTAAAGAATATGAATATCACAATAGGATATTGATGAGCGAATTAGAAGAAAATATTCAAAAGATTATAGCTGAACTAAATGAGTTTGCACAACCTAGAAATTTTAAGTTTGAGGTTACAGAAAGAGGACTTATGAGTGTTCCAATTAAAGAAGATGGGACATTGATGCAAGAAGAGGAATTAGGTAAGTTAACAGCAATAGAAATTAGAAAATTAAGAGAAGATGGACTTAAGTTAAATAAAGAGAGTAAGGATTATATAGATAAAATAAAAGCATGTGAAGATGCATATAAAAATAAAAACTGTGATTTAGATAGAAATGTAGGAAGAAGTCTAATTGGCTTCTATGGTCAGTATCTATTAAATAAATATGCAGAAGATGAGAAAACTAAAAAATATATAAATGATTTGTGTAATGATATAGTAGACAATATATCTAAGTTTAAAACTGAGAATGAAGAAAGTCAACAAAATTCAATGGCTCTATTAGGAATGATATCTCCTAAAAATGACGAAAAATTCTTTAACAAATATAAGGTTAATCTATTTATAGATAATAGTGAATGTGATGAGTGTAAAATAATAATAGAGAATAATCCTACATATTATAATTTAACAGGATGTATAGATTATAAAAATGAAATCGGGGCATTAACTACTAGCTTCATGGAAATAAAACCGGGTTCATTGCACAAGGCTAATGGAGGATATCTTATTATAAATGTAAAGGACTTATTGTCTAATCCATTTTCTTGGGATTGTTTAAAAAGAAGTTTAAAAACTGAGAAAATATCAATAGAGTCTTTAAATAAGCAACTAGGATATTTAGTAGCTTCTACCCTTAAACCAGAACCTATAGATTTAGATATAAAGGTTATATTAGTAGGGGATAGTTATTACTATAGTCTTTTATATGCATATGAAGAGGACTTCAGAAATTTATTTAAGATAATGGCTGATTTTGATATTGAAATAGATAAAAATAAAGAAAATATATATAAGACAGTGCAATTAATAGCCAATAAGTGCAATGAAGAGAATTTGAAGCATTTTGATAAGCTAGCTGTAGAAAAATTAATAGAGTATAGTACTAGGATGAGTGATAGTAAGGATAAACTTACCGCTAGGTTTAATAAAATAGTAGATATAATATATGAAGCTGATGCAGTTAGTTCAGATGATAATGTATATATAACTTCAGAAGATGTTCAAAAAGCAATAGACCAAAAGAGATATAGAAGTAATAAATACGAAGAAAAGTTAAATGAGATGTTTAGAGATGGTACATTACTAATAGATATAGATGGAGAAAAAGTAGGTCAAATAAATGGATTGGCAGTAATGGGAACAGGAGAGTATTCTTTTGGAAAACCATCAAAGATAACAGCTTCTACATATAAGGGTAGAAGTGGAGTAATAAATATAGAAAGAGAGATTAAGCAAAGTGGTAGTATACACGATAAAGGAGTCTTAATATTAAGTGGATATTTAGGTGCTAGATATGGTAAAGAAAAGCCGTTGTCTATAACTACATCTATAACATTTGAACAAAACTATAGTGGAGTAGATGGAGATAGTGCATCTAGTACAGAGTTATATGCAATAATATCCAGTATAGCCGATATACCAATAAAACAATATATAGCTGTAACTGGTTCGGTCAGTCAAAAAGGAGAAATACAGCCTATAGGAGGAATAAATCAAAAAATAGAAGGATTCTTTGATGTATGTAAGATTAAAGGATTTACAGGTAAACAAGGGATTATGATGCCTATACAAAATGTCAAAAATCTTCTTCTTAAAGAGGAAGTTGTAGAAGCTGTAAAAGCAGGTAAATTTAATATATATGCAATAAGTAGTATTGAAAATGGTTTAGAGATATTAACAGGAAAGAATATAAGTGAAATAGATAAAGTGGTTAATGAAACTTTAGAGAAATATAGAAAATCAGATAAAGATGATGAAGATGATGACAAGAAAAATAAGAAAGACTTTGATGAAAATGAAGAGTGTAAAAAAGATGATAAAAAAGATATAAATATAAAATAGGTATTTAATGCAAAAGTATTCTCTAATAAATTTGATTAGAAGAATACTTTTGCTTAGTATTCTATGTACTTTAAATAATCTTAAATTATAAGAAGCTAAATAAAATTAAATAAACAGACAAACAAAGAAGATATTTATTTGTTAGGAGTTAATATTTGAGTTTCCGTAATGATGTAGTCTAGTTGAGCATCGTGATCCTCTTTAGGAACAGAATCAAATATTTGTAAATCAAATGCTATTCCTATAGTTATAGAATCATCTCTAAGTCTATTTAAGAATCTATCATAAAAACCACCGCCATATCCTAATCTATAACAGTTTTTATCATAAGCAACGGCAGGAACTATTACTACATCAAGATCGAGTACATCAATTGTAGGAGAACATTCTTCTTTAGGTTCTCTTATACCATAAGCACCAATCTTGATTCCGTCTTTTAGATCTGTAATTTGAGAAGGTATTAACTTTCGTTCATCTTTCAAAGTTATAGGTGATGAAACAACTTTTTTAAGGCAAACAAGTTTATTGATTAATTCATCTGTTTGAACTTCATTATTAAAATCTAAATAAAGCATAATGTTTTGAGCATTCTTAATACAATCTAACGATAATAATTTTTCGGTTATTATAGAAGAATTTTTAGATATAAACTCAGGACTTTGATTTTTTCTATCGCATATAACTTTCTTTCTAAATTCCTTTTTCATAAAATTCACCCCTTTTTGTATGGTATAATATGGATATATATCCAATATAAATTTTAGTACATTTAATTAGATTAAAGCAACACAAAAGGGAAATGGTAATAAAAATAATAGCTAGTCATATAATATATAGTAGATTAGATAAAGGAGATGCAGCGTAATGATTTCAAAGAAAAAAGCTATAATATACGGTATAGTTCTCGTAATAGTTACAGCTCTATTTACATCCTCTCTTCAAATTGCAATAGGTGATAGAGTGGTTGTATCAAAAGAAATGTACGAGAGTTATAAAAAATATAATAAAATGGTTGGGTTAGAAGGAGTAATAAAAGAAGATTTTTACCAAAAAACAGAAGATGATAAATTAGTAAATTCAGCTATAAAAGGATTATTTACTGGATTAGAAGATCCATATTCTCAGTATTACACAGAAGAAGAATTTAATAGATTGAAAGAACAGACTAGTGGATCGTTTGTAGGTATAGGTGTATTTATAAGTCCTTCAGAAGATGATGAATATTTAATGGTTATATCTCCTATCGAAGGTTCACCAGCGGAGAAAAGTGGGATACAAGCAGGAGATAAGATAATAAAAGTAGATGGAAAGCCTGTATCAGCGAAAAATTCAGATGAAGCTATAAGTATGATTAAAGGAAAAGAAGGTACTACTGTAGAACTAACATTGAATAGAGATGGTAAAGAACTTAATATTAAAGTTAAAAGAGAAGAAATTGTATCAAAGAGTATACAAAGTAAAATATTAGAGGATGATATAGGATACATACAAATCACTTCATTTAGTGAAAATACATATAAAGAATTTAAATCGGCATTAGACAAGATAAAAGAAGAAGGAATAAAAGGATTAGTACTAGATGTAAGAGATAATGGTGGAGGACTATTAACAGTATGTCAAGAAATCGCGGATGAGTTAATAGGTGAAGGGACTATAGTTTATACTAAAGATAATAAAGGGAACACTGAATATTTAAAATCAGACAAAGATAAACTAGGATTACCAATAGCTATACTAACAAATGAGAATAGTGCATCAGCTTCAGAAATTCTTACAGGAGCAATAATAGATAATAAAGTTGGAGTATCTGTAGGAACAACTACTTTTGGAAAAGGTCTGGTTCAAAGTGTTAGGGAATTAAAGGATGGTACAGGATATAAGTTAACTACAGCTCAATATTTTACTCCGAGTGGAGCATATATTAATGGCAAGGGTATACCACCTACGATAGAAGAGAAAAACGTAGAAAAACAGTTAGATGCTGCGGTTAAATGGATAAAAGAACAAATAAAATAATTTTACTATATAAATAAAGCAGGCTTAGTAGATTTGTCAACCTAGCCTGTTTTGTTTATATATAGATTGATTACTCAATGATTATACTATAAGATACAGTGAATATATTATTTACAGAGAGACTATTTATATAGTTTTTATTTTAAAAACAATTAATGCTATAAGATAAACCATACCGAGGGTCTATGCATAAAAATGGAACCGCATAATTAATATCGCTATAATAACGAAGTTTTCAAAAGCTATATTTATAAAGTTATCACTATTATGAGATTTTAAACAGATATTATTAATGTTTGCGTATATCAAGACGCCGCCTTTAAATAATTAACTATTCAAATCTAAATTAGTTAGATTATGTAAACGGATACATTTATAAAATTTTTCTATTAAACTTCTTAGAATAGATTCTTGTAAGTTTAACACTAGAATTTTTAGATTCAATTATTAAATTTTCACTTTATAATATATTTATTAAAATTACTATTTAAAGGTTTGGAAAAAATCATATAATAAAATATTTAATCTAATAAAATTTAATGTAAAATTTAAATGTTGAAAAATAATACAAGTTAAGTAGATTTCTTTTAAAATATGAACTTATTTAAGAAAATTTGCATTTAAAATAGAAGGAAATAAAACAATTGTATAGAATTAATTATTAAGTTAATAATGTTAAATAGGAAGTGATTGAATGAAAAAACCTACAGGAAAAGTTGTTAACTTTCAAGAATATAAAGAAAATAAAAGACAATTAGAGAGTGATAGGGAAGAACTTTTAAATCTAATAAAAAAGATAGTAACCACAAAATAGAGAGTACTTAGTACTCTCTATTTTCATGTAATTTAATAGGAAGTGTAACTGGTGTTTAAGATTGACATTACTAATTACTTATTATGTTTACTTAAATAGCTAAGTTAAGAGGTGTTATGACATTTTCAAATCATCCATGTAACTTTGAAACTGGTTAAATTCATTTGCATCATCTAATTCAACAACTTCTGAGTTTTCGGAATCGAAATTTTTAAGGTATATAGTATAGTTGTCATCTACACAATTATGGTATATACATCTATATCCATCTTCATATAAATCTTTTAGTTTATTGAAGTTAGCCATGTTATCACCTACTACTATTAAAGTAGCTTTTCCCTTCATAATATTTAAATTACATATTACTTTTATATAACTAATGTTATATTAGTTTTTATTATATTGTGGAATTTGATGAGTAATATTCAATAAAAAATTAAAAATAGATATGAAAACTCAGCAATATCAATAAATGGAAGTCTATTATAGATAATAAATGAAAAAAATATAAAAATTCTATTGACGATATTGGTTTGAGATGGTATAGTTATACTTGTCCTTAAGAAAAGGGCAAACATAAAAGAAAAAATGAACTTTGAAAATTAAACAGTAGGTTAATTTATAGAATTTGAAACAACCAAACATAAAGCCAGATATATAACA
>NZ_JBXKIW010000053.1:0-5743 GCF_056995035.1 Romboutsia sp.
TGGGTTCGAATCCCACACTCTCTGCCAAAGAACATTTAAATATGGTTGTAATTTTGCTGTACTAGATGGGGAGGTAGCGGTGCCCTGTAACCTGCAATCCGCTATAGCAGGATTGAATTCCATCTAGAGGTTTATCTCTTGTAGGGCTGCCCTAAATAAGTGGTGTTGACACTTAGGTCCTGCGCAATGGAAGCTCATAAACCCCGTGAGATCCGGAAGGAAGCAGCGGTAAGTGATCACTTTCGTGTGCCGCGGGGGTGCCTAAGTTGAGCTAACTGTTTAGGTAACGCCTGTGAGAGTAAATCAATAGATGGTGTACAGCATTTAAATATATAAAAAACAAATCTCTTAATTTTAAGGGATTTTTTTTATTTAATAAAACTTTAATTATTTCAAGGATATAACTTATAATAGAATATATATTATAATCTATCAAAATTAATGGATAAAGTATGTGGGATAGATTTATAATTGATAAGAACAAAACATATTTAAATATTATAATATAATATTTAAATATGTTGGAAAAATAATATATTAGATGGATTTTTTTATTAAGGAGAGATAAAAATGCATAAGGCATTATATAGAGCATATAGGCCTCAAAACTTTGAGGATGTTGTTGGACAAGATCATATTACAAGAACTTTAAAAAATCAGATAGAGAATAATAATGTTGGTCATGCTTATGTATTCTCAGGTACTAGGGGAACAGGTAAGACATCTACAGCTAAAATATTTGCGAGGGCTGTTAATTGTTTGGATAAGGTTAATCAAGAACCATGTAATGAGTGTGATGTATGTAAGGATATATTAAATGATAATATGATGGATGTTGTAGAGATAGATGCAGCATCTAATAATAGTGTAGATGATATAAGGGAGCTTAGAGAAAATGTTAAGTACTCGCCAACTAAAGCTAAGTATAAAGTATATATAATAGATGAGGTTCATATGTTGTCTCAAGGTGCATTTAATGCTCTTTTAAAGACACTAGAAGAACCACCATCATATGTGATATTTATATTAGCAACTACGGAACCACATAAGATCCCTGCTACTATCTTATCTAGGTGTCAAAGATTTGATTTCAAGAGAGTTACAGTAAGTGATATGACCGATAGGATGAAAAAAATAAGCAAGGAAGAAAATATAGAAGTTGAAGATAAAGCACTTAATCTAATATCTAGAAACTCTCAGGGTGCTCTGAGAGATGCACTTAGTATATTAGATCAATGTATATCTTTTGGAGATAATAAAATACAGTATAAAGATGTTGTAGAGTTATTAGGAACTGTAAATATAGAGCAATTATTTGAGTTAGCGCAGTTTATAATAAATCAAGATACAAAAAATTCTCTTCAAACTTTAAATGAATTTGTTATATGGGGTAAAGATATAAGAAACCTAATAAATGATTTAATAGATCACTTTAGAAACCTTATGGTTTGTAAAGTGTCTACAGAACTTGATGAAATTATTTCTTTACCAGAAGAAACTATAAAACAATTAAAATCTCAAGCTAATGATGTAGATGTAAATGATTTAATAAGAATTTTAAATATATTATCAGTTACTCAAGATACTATGAGAACTTCATCAAATCCAAGAGTTTTAGCAGAAGTAACTATGATGAAAATTGCTCAACCTATGTTTGATGAAAGCAAAGAAGCACTTATAAAAAGAATTGAAAATTTAGAGAAAATCATAGAAAGTGGAAATATAAACGTTAACACTGCTACCAGAGAGAATAATAATGAGGTGGTAGAAAGTAGCATAGCTATGGAAGAAGAAATCGTGTATGAAGTACTTAAAAGTGAAGATGTTAAGCTAATAGAGGCATCTTGGCAAAAGATAAGACAAAAAATTAAAGATGATAAACAAAGCAAGCAAATGCCTGTATATTTCTTATTAGGTGATGTGAGTAGTTTTAATGTTTATGAAAACATGCTATATATAATTTATGGAGATGGATTTGAATTTGCAAAGAAAAGATTAAATGATACTAATACTATAACGTATATAGAACAGATAATAAGGGAAACTCTAAACAGAAGTTTTAGTATAAAAGTAATATTAGAATCTGAAGTCCAAAATATTAGTTTAGAAATAAAAAGTTCTAAAAAAGATAAAGGTGAAGAAATTTTAAAAGAATTAGTAAATGGAGATATATTAGAAATAAAAGATAGTATTAAAGAAAATCAAGATAAATAATAAATATTATTATGATATAATATTAAAATAAGAAATAAGTTTTTAAGGAGGATTTTGATTATGGCTAAGAAAGGTTTTGGAGGCGGAATGATGCCTGGAAATATGAATAATATATTAAAGCAGGCTCAAAAGATGCAAGAAAATATGCAAAAAATGCAAGAAGAATTAGAAACAAAGGAAGTAGAAGCTTCAGTTGGCGGAGGTGCTGTTACTGTAAAAGTTAATGGGAAGAAAGAAGTTGTAGACATAACTATAAAACCTGAAGTTGTTGATCCAGAAGATATAGAAATGTTACAAGATTTAGTTTTAAGTGCTGTTAATGAAGCATTAAGAAGTGTAGATGATATGCAATCATCTCAAATGAACAAAGTAACTGGCGGAATGAATATACCAGGATTATTCTAGTAGGTGATAATATGCAAGTTTATACAGGTCCTATAACAAGGCTTATAGAAGAATTTTCAAAACTTCCTGGAGTAGGAAGAAAAACAGCACAAAGATTAGCTTTTCATGTTATAAATATGAATACTAATGATGTAGAAGCTTTATCTAAAGCTATAATAGAAGCTAAAAGAGATATAAAGTACTGTTCAGTATGTTGCAATATAGCGGATATGAATCCTTGTAGCATGTGCTCTAATAAAAATAGAGATGACAGCGTTATTTGTGTAGTAGAAGATCCTAGGGATGTGGCTGCTATGGAAAGAACAAGAGAATTTAAGGGAAAATATCATGTATTAAATGGTGTTATATCTCCTATGGATGGTATTGGACCAGATATGATAAAAGTAAAAGAGTTAATACAAAGATTAGGAACTCAAGATGTAACAGAGATAATAATGGCCACTAATCCTACAATAGAGGGTGAGGCTACTGCTATGTACATAGCTAGACTTATAAAGCCGATGGGTATAAAAGTTACTAGAATTGCTCATGGATTACCAGTAGGCGGGGATCTAGAATATGCAGATGAGGTAACGATATCTAAAGCATTAGAAGGTAGAAGAGAAATATAAAAATCGAGGTAGATACCTCGATTTTTTGTCGTTTAATAGAAGTATTTTGTGGTTAAAAATAAATTAGATTTATTGAACAAAAATTTTCAGTATTGTATAATTTATTGTGTATTGTTTAAAACTTTTAATAGGAGTGTAATATGAAATCAACTGTGAACTTAGAAGAGCATAAGGATATGAAAGAAAAGATGGTAAATAAGTTAAATTCAAGAGAAAAGAATAAATTTGATGAAAATGATGATATGAGTTTATTAATCAAAAAAAAGTTAAGTAAGACTTCAAAAGATAAAAGTTCCGACTTTAAAAATAATTATAAAAATTATCAATATGATTATGAAGAGGATCTTTATGAACCGAGATATTAAAAATATAAAAGTTGATGTTAGTAAATTGTTACAGATTTAAAATTTTACTATAAAATAAAAAATCCCTATATGAATTATCGAATAGGGACTTTTTGTATATAATTATATACATTATACATATTACTCAGCTTGTTCATCTTTTTCTAATATATCTACAACTAAATTAGCTATATTTTGAGAAGCATTGGATTTCCTTATAGACTTTATATTACGTTTAAGCATATCTAATCTAGATGAATCATCGATAAGAACTTTTAAAAGTACTGGAAGTGTATATTTTTTTGTTGTTCTAAGTGCAGCTCCACAGTTAGAGAGAAAATCTAAATTTTCTTCTTCTTGACCAGGTATATAATAAGGAACTATCATTGGCACATCTTTTAATAATGCTTCAGTGGTAGTAAGTCCCCCTGGTTTAGTTACTAATACATCAATTGAAGCTAATATATCATTCATTTTAGTAGTGTATCCTAAAACACGCACATTTTTATCATTAACGTAAGAAACTAATTTTTTATCTATTTTTTCTTTTAAATTTTCGTTTTTTCCAGTTATTACTAATATCTGAAAGTCCCTATCTATATTTAACAATTCAACTAATGTTTCTTTTATATTTCCAGCACCAAAACTTCCGCCCATAAGTAGAACCGTAAATTTATCAGGAGATAGGTCAAGTTCTGCCAGAACAGTTTCTCTATCTCTGTTAGATAAAAATGAGTTCTCTACTGGAATACCAAATGTTTTTACTTTATCACTTTCAACACCTTCAAGAACTAATAATTCTCTTACATACTCATGCCCAACTATGTAATAATCTAATTCATTTTGTATCCACGTAGAATGTGTTGTATAGTCTGTTAAAACAGAAATCATTGGAGGTACATCTATATTATAGTGATGCTTATTAAAAGTATCACCTAAATTTGTTGAACCACCATATGTATCCTTATGCTTTTTTAATGTACTTAGAGCTATCATAGGAAATGGATGTGTTCCTATGATTACATCAGGTTTAGAATCCTTAAGAAGCTTTTTGAATTTTTGAGCCATAAAAGATGTAAGTAAATTACCTTTAAATTCATTTTTAGAAGCAAGATTAGTTTCAGAAAATCTATAAACACTACCATAAGCTTTAGGTGTATATAGTGCAGATTTTTCATATCCTCTAGATATTATTTTATCCATTGTGTTGTTAACCAATTTCAAGCTATCTATTATCTCACATTGTATAGGTATTCCATCAATTAGTTTTTGTTCTAATTCTTCTTTAATTGCTCGAGCAGCTCTATTATGTCCTCCGCCAGTAGAAGCAGACATAATTAATACTTTTTTGCTCATAATAAAATCCTCCTAAAATTTAGAGTTATATTGAACAATAATACAATTTTTTGTATTATTAATTATGCTCAACGAATTCAATTTGTTATATATAAGATTATATACTAATTAATCAGTTAATAATAATGTAATCTAACATAAAAAAAAATACAAGCATAGAGATTGAAATAATAAAGGAGAGAAAAATAATGAAAACGGTAGAAATATATACAAGTGATACATGTATTCAATGTGTAAAAGCGAAAGAATTTTTAAAAACTAATAATATTGAATATACAGAACATAATATATCTAAAAATTCAGAAGCTAGAAAAAACTTAATACGTATGGGGTATATGTCAATTCCAGTTACTATTATAAATGAGCAACATGTATTAGGATTTGATTTAAATAGGATGAAGGATTTATTAAGAATATAGTATATAATATTAAAATGAATTATAAAGCGTAGTGTAAGAAGGTATAAGATAAATTACTTTTTTACATTATTTTTTATAATTAAATAATATATTATAAAGCTGTATAAAAAAAAATATAATACATACAATAAGCTAGAACCTATGAAATAACTTGAATTTACAAACATCTAATAAAGAATATAAAAAAACTTTATAAAAAGTATTGACGATGTTATTTGAAGGTGATATAGTATTACTTGTCCTTAAGAAAAGGGCAAACATAAAAGAAAAAAATGAACTTTGAAAATTAAACAGTAGGTTAATTTATAGAATTTGAAACAACCAAACATAAAGCCAGATATATAACAGTATCTGAGCCCTAGATAAACTTTTATTTGAGAGTTTGATCCTGGCT
>NZ_JBXKIW010000054.1:0-28923 GCF_056995035.1 Romboutsia sp.
TTATATCTGCAATGAAGTATTTAAACAAATAAAAGATATATTAAAAGAGAAGAAGTTGGGTGAGTAAAATGCATGAAGTATCAATTGTATATGATACTATACAAATGGTAGAAAAATATAGCCAAGAAGCTAATATAAAATCAGTTGATAAAATTACATTAAAAGTAGGTGAATTTACTTGTGTTCAAGAAGATTCACTTATATTTTCTTTTGAATCTTTAAGTGAAAATACAATCTGTGATGGTGCAAAATTTATTATAGATAAGGTAGGTGCAAAGGCATATTGTGATGATTGTAAAGAGGAATTTAGGATAGATTTTATGAATAAAATCTGTCCTAAATGTAATAAGTATAGTAATAACATAACATCAGGATATGAACTTATACTATCGAGAATAGAGGGGGAGTAACTTATGAAACAAATAATGATAGAAAAAGATATATTAAAAAATAATAATGAGATAGCCAAAAGAAATAAAGTGATTTTTGATGATAAAAAGATATTTACTATAAATTTACTAGGATCTCCTGGTGCAGGAAAGACATCAATACTTGAAAAAATAATAAAAAATATAAAAAAAGAATTTAAAATGACTGTTATAGAAGGGGATTTGTATACTGCTAAAGATGCAAAGAGGATAGAAAGTCATGGAATTGATGTAATTCAAGTTAACACTGGAGGAGGATGCCATTTAGATGCATCTATGATAGAAAAGTCTTTAGAATATATAGATACAAAAGAATTAGAATTTTTAGTTATAGAAAATATAGGAAATTTAGTTTGTCCCGCCTCTTATTATTTAAGTGAAGATATGAAAATCGTTGTTATGAGTGTAACAGAAGGCAATGATAAGCCACTTAAGTATCCTTCAATATTTCAAAAATCTTCTGTTGTTATATTAAACAAAATGGATATGATAGAACTTACGGATTTTGATATGAAAGAGTTTTATAAAGATATATATTGCTTAAATAAAGATATAAAAGTATTTGAAGTGTCATGTAGAGAAAACAAAGGCATAAATGAGCTTAGTGAATTCTTTATTAGTAAAATAAAAAATAAAAAGAGTGGTTTATAAGAAAATGGAAAGAAAGCATATTATAGTAAAAGGTATAGTACAAGGAGTTGGATTTAGACCATTTGTATATAATTTAGCAGTAAAAAATAATTTAAAAGGTAATGTAAAAAACACAGTTAATGGAGTTTATATAAATATAGAAGGCCAATTAGAAGAAATAAATATATTTTTAAATAATTTAAAATATAATCCTCCAAAACTATCAAAGATAGAAGAAATTAAAATAAAAGATAAAGATATAAATAATTATGAAAAATTTGAGATATTAAATAGTAAAAGAGAAGAAAGTGGAATAACTCTAATTTCTCCTGATATTGCTATATGTAAGGATTGTATTAATGATATACATAATGAAAATGATAAAAGAAGATATAGATATGCTTTTACAAATTGTACAAATTGTGGACCAAGATTTTCTATAATAAAGTCATTACCGTATGATAGAGAAAAAACTACAATGAAAAATTATAAAATGTGTAGTACTTGTGAAGAAGAATATAAAAATCCATTGAATAGAAGATTTCATGCACAGCCAACTTGTTGTAGACAATGTGGTCCTAAACTTAGTCTTATAGATTCTAAAGGAAACTTAGTTAAATGTAGAGATGAAATAAATGAAGCTAAAAATTTATTAAAGCAAGGTAAGGTATTAGCAATAAAAGGTATAGGAGGTTTTCATTTAGTATGTGATGCTAAGAATAAAGCTTCTATACAAATAATTAGAGATAAAAAAAATAGAAAATCCAAGCCATTTGCATTAATGATGAAAGATATAAATGTGGTAAATGAGTATTGTTATATAAATGATAAAGAAAAAAATATATTACTTGGAAATAAAAAGCCTATATTATTATTAAAAAAAAGAAATGAAAAGCTTCCTAACAACATAGCTTTTGAAAATATAAATTTAGGAGTTATGTTACCATATACACCGCTACACCATTTACTATTTGATGATGAATTAAATGTGATTATTATGACTAGTGCAAATATAAGCAAAGAGCCTATAATATATAAAAATGATGAGGCATTAAAGAAACTATCAAACATAGTAGATTATTACTTAATACATGATAGAGACATAAATATGTCAGTAGATGATTCTGTTGTAAAGGTTGTTTTAGATGAGGAAAGAGTAATAAGGAATGGTAGAGGATATTCTCCAATGTCACTTAAAAAAGATATAGGAAATGTTTTTGCTTTTGGAAGTTATTTAAAAAATACATTTAGTATATCTAAGGATAAATACATATTTATGAGTCCATATATTGGAGACATGGATACTATTGAATCTTTAAATAATTTTGAAACTAAATTTAATTATATAAGAAATATCTATGATATTGAAGTAGATTTAATAGTTCATGATAAGCATCCTGATTTATGGAATTATAAGTATTTAAGCTATTTAAATTGTAAAAAGATCGGTGTATATCATCATCATGCACATGTTGTTAGTTGTATGGTTGAAAATAAAATAAAAGATAAAGTGATAGGACTTGCCTTTGATGGAAATGGATATGGAGATGACGGAAATACCTGGGGAAGCGAGTTTTTAATATGTGATTATAAAAGTTTTAAAAGAGTTGGTAATTTAAATTATATGAAAATGCCTGGTGGAGACAATGCTACGAAAGAGCCTTGGAAAATGGGTATTAGTTTTATGTATGATACTTTCAAAAAAGATATAGAAAAATATATACCAAAAAAAATAATTGATAAAAAGTACAAAACTATAATATCTATGATTAAAAATAGTATAAATTCACCGCTTACAAGTAGTATGGGAAGATTGTTTGATGGAGTTTCTTCACTAATAGGATTTACTGATAAAATAAGTTTTGAAGGTGAAGCTTGTATTTATCTTGAGAATATTGCTAGTAAATCACAAAAAATAAAGGATTATTATAACTACAACATAAATTATACAGATGATAAATTCTTAATAAACACCTCTGAAATTATAAAAGGAATAATTGAAGACATAAAAAATGAAGTAGATAAAAGCATTATAGCAATGAAATTTCACAATAGCATAGTAGAAATTAGTTATGAAATATGCGAAAAATTAAGAAATATATATAAGATAAATAAAGTTGTTTTAAGTGGTGGAGTATTTCAAAATGACATTTTGTTTACTAATTTACATAATAAACTTATTGATAATAATTTTGAAGTTTTTACTCATAAACTTATTCCATGCAATGATAGTGGAATATCCATTGGGCAAATTATGATAGGAAGTGAGATGATAAAATAATATGTGTGTAGCTATTCCTGGTGAAATAGTAGAAATATATGATAATGAGTGCATAGTTGACTTTGGAAAAATAAAAAAGAAAGTAAATATTTTATTAATAGAAGATGTAAAAATAGGAGATTATGTTTTGGTCCATGCTGGATGTGCAATTGAAAAGGTAAATAAAGAAGAAGCACTAGAAACTCTAGATCTTTTTAAAATGATTAGTGATGAAATTGGTGATAGAGTATGATCTATCTTGATGAATTTAGAAACGTTGAAACTACCAAAAGTATAATAAATAAAATTCATGAAAAATCAACTAAAACTATAGATATAATGGAAGTTTGTGGTACTCACACAAGAGCTATATATAAAAATGGAATAAATAAATTATTACCATCTAACATAAATTTATTATCAGGACCGGGGTGTCCTATATGCGTAACACATCAATCTTATATAAATGAAGCTATAAAATTATCTCAAAGAAAAAATATAATAATAGCTACCTTTGGAGATATGATGAAAGTGCCCGGAAGTGAGAGTTCATTAATAAAAGAAAAAGCTAAAGGTTATGACATTAGAGTAGTATATTCTCCACTTGATTGTATAAGTTTGGCAGAAAATAATAAAGACAAAGAAGTTATATTTTTAGGAGTTGGATTTGAGACAACATCTCCCGTCATTGGATTATCTATAAAAGATGCATATCATAAAAATATAAAGAATTTTAGTTTACTACATTCCTTAAAAACTATGCCCAAAGCCATGGAAAAGTTAATACTTGATGAAAAAATAAATATAAATGGATTTATATGTCCTGGACATGTAGGAAGTATAATTGGATATAAAGATTTTGATAAATTAGCAAGAGATTATAGTATATCTATGGCTGTTGCTGGTTTTGAGTACTTAGATATAGCAGGGAGTATATATAAGCTAGTTGAGATGATAGAAAATGAGAATTATAGATGTGAGAATATGTATAGTAGGTTAGTTAAGGAAAATGGAAATGAAAGGGCTAAAGATATATTAAATGAAGTTTTTAATATAAGTAGCAGTAATTGGAGAGGACTTGGGAAAATAGAAAATACAGGATTAGATTTAAAAGATAAATACAAAGATTTTGATGCTTTTTTAAAATTTAATATAAAAATGAGTGAAAGTGAAATACCTAATGGATGCTTATGTGGAGAGATATTAAAAGGTCTTAAAAAACCTACAGATTGCAAGTTATTCAAAAATAAATGTAATCCTAATAACCCTATAGGAGCTTGTATGGTATCTAGTGAAGGAACATGTGCTAATTTTTATAATGCTAGGTAATTATAGATTGCTTTAGATAGGAGATTTATTAAAAGTGGGGTGATAGATATGGAGATAGTTACTTTAGCGCATGGTAGTGGTGGAGAGGAAACACATGAACTTATAAGAACTATATTTTATAAATATTTTGATAATGATATATTACTTCAACAAAATGACTCAAGCATTATAAATGAAATAAAAGGAAAACTTGCTATTACTACTGATAGTTTTGTTATAAATCCGATATTTTTTCCTGGAGGAGATATAGGCAAGTTATCTGTGTGTGGTACAGTTAATGATTTAGCAGTAAGTGGAGCAACACCTTTATATATTACAGTAGGATTTATAATTGAAGAAGGGTTACAAATTAAGGATTTAGAGAAAATTGTTAAGTCTATTGCTAATACTGCTAAAGATGCTAATATTAAAATTGTTGCAGGTGATACTAAGGTAGTTGAACATGGTAAATGTGACAAGATATATATAAACACAACAGGAATAGGTGTTATAGATAAAAGTGATTACATATTAGATGGTAAAGGTATAAAGCAGGGAGATAAAATTATAGTAAGTGGAACTATTGGCGATCATGGAATGTGTATAATGAGCAAAAGAGATTATCTAGATTTTGATTGTGAAATAGAAAGTGATTGTAATATTTTAAATAAATTAGCACAGGACATATTAGCTAAAAGTAAAAGAATTAAAATAATGAGAGATCCTACACGAGGGGGACTTGCTACTACTTTAAAGGAAATAGTTGACAGTAGTGATAATAGTATGATTTTATATGAAAAAGATATACCAATTAAAGAAGAAGTAATTAGTTTTTGTGAATTATTAGGATTTGACCCTCTTTACATTGCAAATGAAGGAAAACTGATTTGCATTGTTGATAAAGATGATGCAATGAGTGTACTTGAAGTAATGAAAAAAAATCCTTTAGGAAAAGATGCAAGAATAATAGGAGAAGTTATAGATAACAATAAAAAGAACTTATACTTAAGAACTAATCTAGGAGCAACTAAGGTTTTATTTATGGCTAAGGGAGATTTATTGCCTAGAATATGTTAATTATAAATGTGTAACAAGTGTTACAGGTTAATTAAATAAAAATATGTATAATATAGATATAAGGCATACATGAAACATTTAGTAAACATAATAACAATGTAATAAAAGTGCTTTGTAAATAACAAATATAATAAATATTTTTAGAAAATTTCAGGGCATAATAAAATTATATTAAGACAATAAAGGAGAATAGAAAATGAGTGAATTTTTAGCACCAATACACACATGGCTTTTTAATAAAGTAAAATTAGCACAAGATTTAGAAGAAAATATAGTAAAATTACACATAGATAAATATAGTGAAGAAGCTTTGAAAGTACAAAAAGAAGCAATCAGCTTGTATGGAGCTTATATAGAGAACAAACCATTAGAAAATTTAATAGATGTATCTAACATACATGGCTGGTTACAACAAAAAATAAAAGAAGTAGAAAGTAGAAGTTCATATATAATAACTAAATACTATGAAATTTATAATGAAGAAAGTAAAAAAATAACAGAACGTGCATATGTAGATCAAGCAAGAGAATGTGCAAAAAATGAAAATAATAAAGTTGATTCACCAGAAAATGTATATATATCATTAAATAACTATATACTATCAGGGATGCCTTGTGATAGAGCAAGCTCTGTAACACAGAGAAATGAAGACTACTTAGTTTATGAACAACATGGATGTATACACAAAGCTAACTATGAATTAGGAAAAGCAAATTTAGAATATCTTTATGAACTTAAAGATTTATGGGTAAAAACATTTATAGAAAGTTTAAGTACTAAATATATATATGAAAAACAAAAAAGTGAGGACGTAACTATTAATAAGATAAAAAGGGGATAACCTAGATGAGTCATTACGGAAATTTGCAAAAGATTAAGCAAGGAAAAAGGACTTATGCAATAACTCCACATATACCAGGAGGATTTGTACTTCCAGAAACTCTTATAAAAATAGCAGAAGTTGCTAAAAAATATAATGGGGTATTAAAATTAACATCAGGTCAAAGAATACTTATAACAAACCTTAAAGAAGAAGATCTAAAAACTATATGGGATGATTTAGGTATGGAGCCTGCTGTTAAGAATCAAAATTCAGTAAAAAATGTTGAAATGTGTCCATCTAATTACTGTAAGCGTTCAAAATACCCTACTATAGGAATAAGTATGAAAATAAGTAAAAATTTCCATGGGATGCCTCTGCCTAACAGAACCAAGATAGGTATAGGAGGTTGTAGAAATGCATGTGGGAGTGTTTACTCAAAGGATGTTGGGGTATTAGTAGATATAGATGGCAAGTTTTTTATAACAGCAGGAGGAAGTGCTGGATTTTATCCGAGAATATCAGATATAATAACTAAAGGATTAGCAGAGAATGAAGCCTATGAATTAGTTAAAGTAATATTAGAATATTACAATGAACATGGTCAAATGGGTGAAAAGCTTGGTGATTTTATAGATAGAATAAATATAGATACATTTAGAAAAGATGTACTTAAAATATCAAATTTAAAGGAGAATGTATAACATGATAACTAAGGATACTATAATAGCAGATATAATAAAAGTGAGACCAGATGCAGCTCAAATACTTATGAGTTTTGGAATGGGATGTATAGGGTGCCCATCAGCTCAAATGGAAAGTTTAGAGCAAGCTTGTGAAATACATGGATTAGATTTAGAAGAAGTTTTAGCTAAGTTAAACGAAAAATAGTATTTAATATGACTATGAGAGGGAGTGCCTATATAGGTGCTCTTTTTTTAGTAAATATATATCTGAAAATATTTTAGTCTTATATATAGACAGTTACTTAAATCGAATAATATAAGTAAATTTTTCGGGGTATAGATATATTGATTATAGAATAAACTATAGATAAAATAAATGTAGAAGGAGGATTTATTATGAAGTATTCAAGAAAAATAGTATCCACAACGCTAATTACAATGTTATTAAGTACTTCTTTTTCATTTGCAAATTTTGACAAAGAAGCTAATGTTATATCCTCAGAAAATATAAACTTATCCTTTTATAAATACAAACAAATTTGTATAAATGATTCTTTTACTATAGAAATGAAAAGAATAGAGGAAAATAGTGAGTTTTTTAAAGCTGATATTAGTTATCCCATTTTAAAGATTAAAGATAAGTACATAAATAAAGAAGGATACAACGGTAAAATTATTGAAAATATAAATAAAGAGATATCAGCTTATATATTAAATTATAATGATAAAGTAAAAAAGGAATCAGAAGAATATAAAAAACAGTATGAAGATATATTTTCTAAATCTGGTGAAGACTATGTAAAGTATCAGTATGAAGCATATGCAGACTATCAAGTAACATATAATAAGAAAAATTTAATAAGTATACCTATAAAAACATATAATTATACAGGTGGAGCTCATGGTATGAGCTATTTAAAGTCATATAATTATGATTTACTAAGTGGCAAAGAACTTAAGTTAAAAGATATGTTTAAAGATGATGTCAATTATAAAGAGGTAGTTAATTATTTTATAAAACAAGAAATAGATAAAAAGCAAGATATTTATTTTAGTGGAGATGAAGGATTTAAAGGAATTGAGGATAATCAAGAATTCTACATCGATGATGATGGCATAGTAGTTTATTTTCAACTTTATGATATAGCACCATACTATGTTGGCATACCAAAGTTTAAAATGACTTGGAAGGAATTTGATAAGTACTTTAAATAATTAAAAGAATATAAACAATAGAGCTTGTAAAAATGATATTTTTAAGATTGAGCGACATAATTGAAGTAATTTTGCCTAACATAATAAATGTATAAAGTATATAGTAAAAACAAAAAAAATAAGTATATTTTGTTTTTTGAACTTTTTAAACCGATTTTGTATTAAAATATAATAGTACGTTAAAATCGTAATAAAAAATAAAGGTGTGTGTTAATATATGAAGGTATTAAGTAGAGGTATAAGTAAAGAGCAAATAGTAGGAGTGAAAAAATATTCTAAGTGGTACAAAGTTATAGATAACGAAATAATGATAATAATAAACGAAGAAAAGAAAGATAGTAAAAAAGAACTAGTAAACGATGTACAATGGAAAAATAATAAAGCACTTATATGCTTAGATAGCGAAGAATACAGAACTAAATTTTTCAATAAGCACAAAGATTTAAAAGTTAAGTTATTTGTAAAGCTAGATACAGGACTACTTTATAACCAATATGAGACAGTGGGTTGGTCGTTAAAAGATGACTCTATAGAAATAGAGCTTGCTTAAAATAAAAAATATATTACAACAAAAATTATCTTACAATATAAATAAACATTTTATTAAATAATCGTAATGCTAAAAAGGAATACCTAAGGGTATTCCTTTTTAGCATTGTAAAATATATATTTTTGACATGATTTAATACATCCTAATGATTATATATATTTTTATATCCATCAATCACGACATCTATTTTGCCTGTTTCAGGACACATAACTAGACCATGTACTATTACATCTTTAGGAATCAATGGATGATTTTTAATAAGTTCTACACTATCTTGTATAGATTCTTCTACAGATTCAAATCCATGTAGCCATTTTTTTACATCTATACCCGAATTTAAAAGCATATTTATAGTTTCATTTGATATACCTCTATGTACAATTTTATTTAATAAATCATCTGTATTTAAGTTGCACATACCACACCCATGATGTCCAATAATTAATACTTCTTCTACTTCAAATTCATAAATTGCCACAGCAATACTTCTCATAATACTTCCAAAAGGATGCATTATAGTTGCTCCTGCATTTTTTATTATTTTTACATCTCCATTTTTAAGATTCATAGCCTTTGGCAGTAAATTTGTTAGTCTAGTATCCATGCAAGATAGTATTACGATTTTTTTATCTGGTTCTTTTGATGTTTCATATTTTTCATATTTTTTATTTTTTACAAATTCACGATTATATTTTAATATTTTATCTAATTTTTTTATCTTATCATTCATAATCAATAATTCTCCTTTCTAATATATATAATATAAAATATATTTTACCCTCTTGTTAAATTTAAATTTACTATAATTTAGTCTTCTGTGATAGTAAAAATATCTCTTAATTTAATATTTGGATAGGTTGTCCAAATATTAGGTGTTTTATTTTACCTATGTTATCTTCATTTTCTGAAATTTTGTTAATAAGACATGAAATGCTATAACGTAAAATTTTTAGACTAACTCTAGCGTATAGACCTCTTATAGTTTTAATATTGAAATTTTCAACTAGCATAATGAGTTAATTATATTACAAAAATTAAAAAAATAGATATATTTAATAATATTATAACAAATTGTTAATATAGAATTTACAATTTAAATATATTAATAAAAGAGGATATAAATTAGGTATAAAGAAAGGATACAGAAAAATCTGTGTCATTGTCTTGGAAAAGTATTGAGATAGATAAGCATATAATGTATAATAAAGTTGTTGATGAAAATAATTATCAATTAGCAAAGGGGAAGAAAATCAGTCTAGTAATTAAGTTATAGGGCAATAATCAAAAGATAAATATGAATAATATTGAAATTTATATAGATTAAGAAGGAGATTGAATTATGAAAAAGATATATTTAGTTATGATAAGTATGTTAATTGGAATGAGTATTATTGGTTGTTCGAAAGATAATAAAACCGAGGTAGAAAACAAAGAAGATAAAATAGTAGTATACACAACAGTTTTTCCAGTGTATGATTTCACTAAAAATATAGGAAAAGATAAAATAGATTTGAACTACATAGTACCACCAGGAACAGAGCCACATGACTATGAAATAACTCCAAAAACAATGAAAGATATACAAAACGGAGATTTACTTATAAAAAATGGGTTAGGAATAGATAACTTTGCAGACAAAATTGAAAGTGAGTCAAATTTAAATATAGTAGTAGCAAGTGATGGAATTGATCCTATGAGTTATGAAGAGGAAGAAAATCATGAACATGAAGAAGATGAACACGACCATGGTAAATACGACCCGCATGTTTGGTTAGATATAGAATTAGCTATAAAAGAATGTGAAAATATAAAGAATGTACTTATAAAAGCTGATGAAAAAAATAAAGAATTTTATGAAAATAATTATAATGAATATATTGAAAAATTAAAAGGATTAAAAGTTGCTTATGATGAGGAATTAAAGGATTTAAAAAATGATAAAATGATAGTATCTCATGATGCTTATGGATACTTATGCAAAAATTACGGTATAGAACAAATATCTATAACAGGGATTAGTCCAAATCAAGAGCCATCTCTTAGTAAGATAAGTGAAATATCTACTTATGCTAAAAATAATAACATGGGATACGTATTATTTGATGGACTTGTAAACCCTAAAGTAGCACAAACGATAGCGAATGAAGCAAATATAAAAACAGAAATATTATACTCAATAGATGGATTAACAAAACAAGACTTCGATAATAATGAAGATTATATGTCTTTAATGAAGAAAAATTTAGAAACATTAAAATTAGTATTAAAGTAGGGAATAAATATGAAAAAAATAATAAAATTTAAGGATGTAAGCTTTGGATATGAAAATAAAACTATACTTGAAAATGTAAATCTTGATATAAGTAAAGGAGATTACATAGGAATAATAGGTCAAAATGGAGCAGGAAAAAGTACTTTATTAAAACTTATGATACATTCAATTAGCCCGATAAAAGGAAATATAGAGCTATTAGGAAAGGATATAGAAAATTTTAATAGTTGGGAACAAATAGGATATGTAGATCAAAAATCAAATTCTTTTTCATCATCTTTTCCAGTTACAGTAAGTGAAGTTGTGTCTATGAATTTGGCTTCTAAAATCGGATTATTTAAAAGAATAAATAAAAAACACTTAGAAGAAGTAGAAGAGGTATTAAAATTAGTAGGAATATACGAATATAAAGATAGATTAATAGGAAGCTTATCTGGAGGTCAACAGCAAAAGGTATTTATAGCTAGAGAACTGATGAAATCACCTAAGATATTATTTTTAGATGAGCCGACTGTTGGAATAGATGTAAATGGTCAGAGAGAATTTTACAGAATACTTAAAGAGTTAAACGAAAACTTAAATCTTACTATAGTAATAGTTTCTCATGACTTATTTATAGTTAAAGAAGAAGTAAAAAAACTTGCTTTAATAAAAGATAGAAATGTTAAAGTAATAGAAAATAGTAAAAATGAGATAAGTAAAAATATGATGTTAGAACTTTTGAGTAATTAATATGCGGGAGGAAGTAGTTTGGAAATTTTTCAATATGATTTTATGGTAAGAGCTCTTATAGCATCTAGTATAGTGGGTTTAATATGTCCGCTTATGGGAATGTTTATAGTGTTTAAGCGATTATCGCTTATAGGAGATAGTTTATCTCACATAGCACTATCTGGAATAGCAGGGGCTATGATATTTGGAGCAAACCCTATAATTGGTTCATTAGTTGCTTCAAGTATAGCAGCTATAATGATAGATAAACTGAGAGTTAATTTAAAAGAATACGCAGATTTATCAATAGCTATAATAATGGCATTAGGGGTTGGTATATCGGGTATATTGATAAGTGCATCTGATGTTAATTTCGACTTATTTTCATTTATGTATGGGAGTATAGCAACAGTTAGTAAAGATGATATAAATATAATAATCATTACAGCTATTATAATAGTGTTATTTATAAAATTGTTCTTCAAGGAACTTTTATATATAACTTTTGATGAAGAAAATGCAAAGTTTTCTAAAATACCAGTTAAATTTATAAATACAATATTTATGATTTTAGTAGCAGCGAGTATAACTATAACGCTAAGAATAGTAGGAGTGTTATTAGTATCGTCACTAATAGCAATACCTGTAGCCACTAGCTTAAAAGTAGCTAAAAGTTTTAAAAATGCTATGTTTTACTCTGTTTTATTTGGAGAAATAGCAATAATTAGTGGAGTTATTTCATCTTTCTATTTAGACTTAGCCCCAGGAGGAACAATAGTTATAATAAGTGTGGCTCAATTATTAATTGTTAGTATTTTAAATAAGGTTATAAATAAAAATAAAATTAAGATGGTAATTAAATAAATAAAAAGTACTGTATCTTATATAAGTAAGATGCAGTATTTTTCTTTAGATTAATTATAAAAAATAGATAAGATTTGATACAGCAAAAACTACTGTATATCGAGATATGAAGTATGTTTATGGAAAATGATAAAATATTATTTTAAAAAAAATTAGAAAAAGCATTGACGAAAATTAAATAAGGTAATATAATAATATTCGCAGGAGAGATGCAAAGAATAAAGTCGAAGCAAAAATCCACAGTGATCTATTAGCTCAGTTGGTAGAGCACCTGACTTTTAATCAGGGTGTCCCGCGTTCGAGTCGCGGATGGATCACCAGTAAGGCCCATTGGTCAAGCGGTCAAGACACCGCCCTTTCACGGCGGTAACAGGGGTTCGATTCCCCTATGGGTCACCAATATCCCGGGACTATAGCTCAGCTGGGAGAGCATCTGCCTTACAAGCAGGGGGTCACAGGTTCGAGCCCTGTTAGTCCCACCATTTTATACAAATAAATATGATCTATTAGCTCAGTCGGTAGAGCACCTGACTTTTAATCAGGGTGTCCCGCGTTCGAGTCGCGGATGGATCACCAGTTAAAACTCTTAGATTATCTAAGAGTTTTTTTATGCCGAAAAAGTAAGAAAAAATAAAAAATAAATGGATTATATATTCATAAAGAATAATATATAGTACTGTAGATTTAAAAATGTCAGATATTTAAGATTTACAGATATATGTTGTAAAAAAAGTTGACAATGATAATGAATTAATAATAAACTATATTTTAGCAATGATATGAAAGAAGGTATAGTATGGAAGAAATATATAGACTAATTGAAGAAAAAATAGTAATAGCAGGGTATAATGGTGCCGTAAGCGGTCAAGAAATATATGAAGAGATTTGTGATGAAATAGAAGAAAAAGAAAATGGAAGTTATATCTTTATGTCAAAGAAAGAAGATGATGTTTTCTTTGAATATCAAATTGATGTAATGGATGATAATTTTAATTTATCATATATAGATATTAATACACCACAAGGCAAGGTTCATATAGACTTTGATGCAAAATAAGATATAACAAGTTAAAGCCCTCTATTTCAAAAATAGAGGGTTTTAACTTGTTATATTTAATTTAAAATATAACATTTAGAATATATAACTAAAATAATGTATAACTAAAATTTACCATATAATTTCAATGAGATATTAAAATATGAAAATTAAGAATATCCTTTAAATGCAAGCCTTCAACCTGAAATAATTACCAAACATATAAAAGTAAAAAGAACAATAGATGTTGAAATAATACCAGAAGCAGGATTTAAATTAATGAAATAAAAGACACAATAAAGAATTCAAATTAAAAATATAATGCTATTTTCATAAAAATATTGTATAATAGACATAAGAGACGCTTTTTATGTTGAGTTTTGTCGCTTGGCATAATATCAGGTAGTCTCTTTTTTCGATTATGAACACTTACTATAACAAGCACTTTAAAAGGAGAACAAATGTTATTTGAAAATTTAGATATAATACAGCCTATACAAAAGGCATTAAAAGAGCAGGGATATTCAAAACCTACTCCAATACAAGCAAAGTCTATACCACATTTATTAGAAGGAAGAGATTTACTTGGATGTGCTCAAACTGGTACTGGAAAAACAGCATCTTTTGCTATTCCAATATTACAAAGCATATATAATGATCAAAAAAAATCAAGAGGACCAAGAACTATTAAATCAGTAGTACTAGCTCCTACAAGAGAATTAGCTATACAAATAGGAGAAAGCTTTACAGCTTACTCAAAACATATGAATATAAAAACTTTAGTTATATTTGGTGGAGTATCTCAAAATCCTCAAGTAAGTGCATTAAGAGGAGGAGTTGATGTCTTAATAGCGACTCCAGGTAGAATGCTTGATTTATATAGCCAAAAGTTTATTAACTTAAACAATGTAAAGTACTTTGTACTTGATGAAGCAGATAGTATGCTAGACATGGGTATGATCCATGATGTAAAAAGAATAGTAGCCCACCTTCCAAAGGTTCGTCAAAATATATTCTTCTCAGCAACTATGCCAGATGAAATTTCAAAGTTAGCAAATTCTATGTTCAAAGATCCAATAAAAGTAGAAGTTGCACCTGTATCATCTACTACTGAAACAATTGAACAAAGTATGTACTTTGTTAGTAAAAAACAAAAGAGAGCTTTACTTATAGATATCTTAAAGGATACATCTATTAAATCTGTATTAGTATTCTCAAGAACTAAGCATGGTGCAAATAAAATTACAACAGATCTTGTGAACGTTGGAATAAAAGCAGAAGCTATACATGGTAATAAATCTCAAAATGCAAGACAACTTGCTCTAAAGAATTTTAAAGATGGTAAAACAAGAGTATTAGTAGCAACAGATATTGCTGCAAGAGGAATTGATATAGATGAATTATCTCATGTAATAAACTATGACTTACCAGAAGTAGCAGAGACTTATGTTCATAGAATTGGACGTACAGGAAGAGCTGGAAATACTGGTAAAGCTATAGCATTCTGTTCTATGGAAGAAAGAGATCTTTATAAGTCTATAGAAAAACTTATAAACAAGAAAATAGCTATAGTTAAAAACCATCCTTATGAAGCAAGTTCTAATGATATATCTGAAGTAGTAGTTAGAACAGATAATCCAAGAAACAGCAGAGGTAATGGTAGTAGCAGCAGAGGTAACGGAAATAGTAGAGGCAATGGTAACGGCAATAGAAACAAAAGTGCATCTTCTAATAAAAATAATAAAAAGTGGAATTCAGATGGAAGAAGAAAATCAGGTAGTAAAACATCTGACCATAAATAAAATAATGTGCAATAAAATACCCCAGAAAAATATTTTCTGGGGTATTTTACATTAGGAGGACCTAATTTTTAAGTCATTTTTTATTGAAAGTCAACATATGTTTAATATAAAGGAAGGTGGTACGAATGTTAAAATTTGAAATTCCAAAATTCAAAAAGACTATCAGAAATTTAAACTACATAGAACATACAAATAGAGATATAAATGAGAATGAGAAGAAACAAAATACAATTGAAGTGAAATATAAGGAAGTAAAACTAAGCGATTCATATCCTGATGATTATTTTCTAGATACATCTATAAAATTAGAAAGAAAATTCGAAAATAGGTCAATTAAAATAAATAAACCTAATGGGCATAAGTGGGCATATTTAAATTTTATGGAAATAAATTTCTCTAGTACAATAAACTCTACAAATACGTGTATTGATGTTAAATATAACTGTAGGGACAATGATGAGATAATAGAAGTCTCTGAAGATTTATTCACAGAACAACATAATGAATACATATTACAAATTAGTAAAGATATAAATGAAAGTAGAAATTTAGCATTATCAGAGAAAAAAGATATATTATTAGCATTGAAATATTGTTACAAAGAACCTTCAGATGAAATAAACAAGGCATATATAAAAATAGTAGATAAAATAGAGAAATTATATTATAAATAATTTATAAATCAAAACTCAGCAAATAGTATAGTTAATATGAAAATTAACTGTACTATTTTTCATGCAGAGACATTTAAACTTTTGATTAATTTTATCAGTGAAGCTAGCTTAAAGTATGTAGGCATACCACAAGACAAAATAGATAGTTCAACTTGTTGGTTATTTGAATAATAAAGAATATCAACATGAGGTTATAAGTGTTTATGGTAAAAAAATATAAATACATTAATTTCTAAAAAAAAAATTCGAAAAAGGGTATATATTATTTGGAATATGTTATATAATCATATATGTAGTAAATAAAAAAGAAAAGCCTTTGTAAAAAAGGTTAAGGAGAATTAACAAATGACTAACGGAACAGTAAAATGGTTTAACAACGAAAAAGGTTTTGGATTTATATCAGTAGAAGGTGGAGATGACGTATTCGCACATTTTTCAGCTATACAAACTGATGGATTCAAATCATTAGAAGAAGGACAAAGAGTAAGCTTTAATATAGTTAAAGGTGCTAGAGGACCTCAAGCAGAAAACATAACTGTATTATAATATATAGATTGTTTTAAAAAGACCTTCGGGTCTTTTTTTTGTTCAAATATACATTTAACTTTTAAAGAGTTACTGAAAAACTAAATTTCAATGATTTTTACTTATAATTAATAGATAATATTACAGTTAAGTATAGACTAAAAGTAATTATTTAAATATAATTGTAGTATAGAACTTTTATAAAGAAAGTTAAATATATATAATTTTTATAAAAATTATATATATTTAAGTTTTTTTATAGCACATAGGAAATTATATTCATTTTAAAGCTGTGGATAAATATAATTTTCGTATATGTAACATAAAATAGTTAGTTGCTATAAAAATTATATTGTTAAGTAAAATTATGCTAAAAATCGGGATTATAAAAAAATTATAGTAAAATTCAAAAAGTGAAGAAGTTATATCGGAAATAATTTCTACAAAATAGGAGTGTAAATGAAAGCAAATAATAATAAAGTTAAAGTTATCCCATTAGGAGGACTTGGAGAAATAGGAAAAAACATTACAATAATTGAATATGATAATGAGATAGTAATTATTGATTGTGGTTTAGCATTTCCAAGTACAGATATGTATGGTATTGATTTAGTAATACCGGATATAACATATTTAATAAAAAATAAAGATAAGGTAAAGGCAATAGTACTGACACATGGGCATGAAGATCATATTGGAGCGATTCCATATATATTAAAAGAGATTAATGTTCCTATATATGGAACTGATTTTACGCTAAAACTACTAAAGAGTAGATTAGAAGAGCGTAAAATAAATTCAACTAATAGGCTACATGAGGTTAAGGTTGGGGATAAAGTTTATACTGATAAGCTTAGTGTAGAATTTATTAGAACATGCCATAGTATTGCAGATGCATGTGCTCTAGCTATAACTACACCAGAGGGAGTTATAGTTCATACAGGTGATTTTAAAATTGATCATACTCCAGTTGATGGAGAATTAATAGATTTAAATAGATTTGCAGAGTTAGGTGAACAAGGTGTATTACTTATGATGGCGGATAGTACAAATGCCGAGAGAGAAGGATATACGATATCTGAAAAAGAAATAGGTAAAAACTTAAATAATTTATTTTCAGAGGCAAAAGGAAGAGTTATTGTAGCATCTTTTGCATCAAATATTCATAGAATTCAACAAATTATAGATTCATCATTATACCACAATAGAAAAGTTGCTTTTAGTGGAAGAAGTATGGAACGAGTTTCTAAAATAGCTATAGAATCAGGTTATCTAGAGATACCAAAAGATAAAATTATAAATATATATGATATTAATAAATATTCATCCAATGAAGTAACAATAATAACAACAGGTTCTCAAGGTGAGCCAATGGCAGCTCTTTCAAGAATTGCAAATTCACAACATAAGCATATAAGTATTCAAAAAGATGATTTTATAATTATTTCAGCATCACCAATTCCAGGAAATCAAAAGGCAATATCAAGCCTTATAGATAAATTATTTCTATGTGGTGCAGAAGTAATCTATGATGAAATAGAAGAAATTCATGTATCAGGTCATGCCTGTAAAAATGAATTAAGATTAATTCATAGGCTTATTAAACCAAAATTCTTCATGCCTGTGCATGGAGAGTATAGGCATTTAGTAGAACATAAACAAATAGCTGAAGATTTAGGTATGAAATGCGAGAGTATATTTATAATGGAAAATGGAAGAGTACTTGAATTGAATAAAGATAGTGCTAAAAAATTAGATAAAGTTGAGCATGGATCTATACTAGTAGATGGTTTAGGCATTGGAGATGTAGGAAATATAGTTCTTAGAGATAGAAAAAAACTAGGAGAAGATGGTATTGTAACTATTGTTATGACAATAGATGAAAATGAATTTAAAATACTTACAGGACCAGATATTTTAACTAGAGGATTTGTGTATGTAAGAGAGTCAGAGGAACTTATACAACAATTAAAGCATATAGCTAGCTCTGAGGTAGAAAGATGCCTATCAAATCAAATAAAAGAATGGAATCAAATTAAATATAACCTAAAAATTGAAATAGGTAATTATATATATGAAAAAATACATAGAAGACCTATGATTTTACCAATCATTATGGATGTTAGCAGTATAAGGTAAATCTACGGATAGACCTGAGGGTAAATTTATAGATTAAGTACTAATTATTGTATATATATTACTATTGATACATTAATTTCTAAATGTTTTATCGGAAAATAGTATATAATATTTCGAATATGTTGTATACTAATATATGTAGTAAATAAAAAATAAAATCCTTTGTAAAGAAGGTTAAGGAGAATTAACAAATGACTAACGGAATAGTAAAATGGTTTAACAATGAAAAAGGTTTTGGATTTATATCAGTAGAAGGTGGAGATGACGTATTCGCACATTTCTCAGCTATACAAACTGATGGATTCAAATCATTAGAAGAAGGACAAAGAGTAAGCTTTAATATAGTTAAAGGTGCTAGAGGTCCTCAAGCAGAAAACATAACTGTATTATAATATATAGATTGTTTTAAAAAAGACCTTCGGGTCTTTTTTTATTGTTCAAATATATATCATTGTCTATAAGAGATTGTATTTTATTTACATAAATCTAAATGTAAGAAAACGTTTTATAAAAAGTACTTGCATTATATTTTAGCGCATGATATTATTTAGGTAACCGGTAAAGTAAAACGGTTTCCTAAACCGGTTACTTTATGAAAGGGGATGTAATTTTGGCAGTAACGATAAACGATATAGCTAAATTAGCAGGTGTATCAAAAACAACTGTTTCAAAGGTTATAAACAATAAAGATGATAGTATAAGTAAAGCTACTAAAGAGAAGATTATAAGTATTATTAAAGAGCAAAATTATGTTCCAAATAAACTTGCTCAAGGGTTAGTAACTAAAAGAACTAAAACAATAGGGCTTTTAATACCAGACATACGAAATCCTTTTTTCACAGATATATCAAGAGGAGCAGAGGATTATGCTCGTAAAGAAGGATATAATATAATATTTTGTAGCACAGATGAAGACTATGAAAGAGAAGCTGAATGTGTTTCAATGCTTATAGAAAAGATGGTAGATGGGATAATATTTGCACCATCGTCAAATACATCTAACCAAGATAATGACTACAATAATCTACAAATACCAATGGTGTTAGTAGATAAAAATATAGATATATCAAATGCTAAAGGATTAGTAAAAGTAGACAATAAAAATGGCACATATGAGTCTACTAAGCATCTTATAAATGAAGGCCACGAAAAAATACTTTATCTTAGTGGACCTTTAAAAAATGAAATAAGTAAAGAAAGATTAAATGGATATATAAGAGCATTAGAAAAAAATAACATACAACATAATGAATGTGACATAGTTGAAGGTCAGTACAAATATGAGTGGGCTTATGAATTTATTAAAAATATGGATGAAATAAAACACAGTGCTATATGTTGTGCCAATGATTTGATGGCAATAGGAGTTGTACAAGCATTAAGAGAAAGAGGATTAAACATACCTCAAGATATAAGTGTTGTAGGGTTTGATGATATACAAACTGCAAAGTTAATACATCCTTCACTTACCACAGTAAGACAGCCAGCTTATGAAATGGGTCAAAGGGCTAGTGAGATACTTATAAATTATTTAAAAAATAAGGATATTGAATCTGTTGGTACGGTAACATTTAAACCGCAGCTTATAATAAGAAATTCAACAAAATCTAAAGAAAAAAATTGTTAATCTAAAATATAAAGGGGAATCATATATGAAAAAGATATGTGTTATAGGCAGCCTTAATATGGACTTAGTAGTAAATGTCGATGAAATGCCAAAGAAAGGTCAAACTTTAATAGGAGGAAACTTCAAGGAAGTTCCAGGTGGAAAAGGTGCTAACCAAGCAGTAGCAATAGCTAGACTTGGTGGTGATGTATCTATGATAGGCAAAGTTGGAAATGATGGATTTGGTCAAACTTTAATAAATGCACTTAAAACAGATAATGTAAAAACTGATTATATAGAAATAGAAAATTGTTCATCTGGTGTTGCAATGATAACAGTTGATAAAAATGCTGAAAACTCTATAGTAGTAGCACCAGGTGCTAACTTTAGAGTTTTGAGAGAAGATATAGATAAGTGTATAGATGGTATAAAAGAAAGTGATATAGTGGTAGTTCAACTTGAAACTCCATTAAATACTATAAAATATGCATTACAAGAATCTAAAAAATTAGGCAAATATACAATATTAAATCCTGCTCCAGCTGTTAAGTTAGATGATGATATAATCAAAAATGTAGATTTATTAACTCCTAATGAAACAGAGCTTGAAATATTAAGTGGAGTAAAAATAGAAAATGAAGATGATATTAAAAAAGCTGCAGATGTTATGATACAAAAGGGTGTAAAACAACTTATAGTTACACTAGGTTCTAAAGGCAGCCTTTATATAGATAAAGATAGCATGAAGTTAAAAAAATCATATAAAGTAGATGCGCTAGATACAACTGCAGCAGGAGATAGTTATACAGGAGCGTTATCAGTAGCTTTTTCACAAGATAAAGGCATAGAAGAAGCCATGGATTTTGCATCAAAAGTAGGAGCGTTATGTGTTATGAAAGAAGGAGCACAAACATCACTACCAACAATTCAAGATGTTTTGAATTTTAGGAGGTAATAACAAATGAAAAAATCAGCATTAATAAATAGTGAAATATCTTATGTAATATCTAAGATGGGTCATACAGATAGTATAACAATATGTGATAGCGGACTTCCAATACCTAGTGAAGTTCAAAGAATAGATTTAGCTCTTAAAAAAGGATTACCAACTTTTTTAGATACATTAGATAGTGTGCTAAAAGAGTTACAAGTAGAAGAAATAATATTAGCGTCAGAGATAAAACAAGTTAGTGATGACTTATATAAAGAGATAGTTAAAAGATTTGAAAATATAAAAATAACTACAGTTTCTCATGAAGAATTTAAAAATTTAACTAAGTCATCTAAGGCAATAGTTAGAACTGGAGAATATACTCCATATGCGAATGTAATATTAAAATCTGGTGTAGTATTTTAAGGGGAGTGAAAACTATGCAACAACCTATATTACAAATGAAAGGTATCATTAAAGAGTTCCCTGGAGTTAAGGCATTAGATGGTGTAAACTTAGAGCTTTACGAAGGTAAAGTTATGGGGCTTATGGGAGAAAATGGAGCAGGTAAATCTACACTTATGAAAATATTAAGTGGAGTATACAAAAAAAATGGTGGAGAAATTTATTATAAAGGTAATTTAGAAGATATAAAAGGTCCTAAAGATGCTCAGGAAAAAGGTATAGCTATAATACATCAAGAGTTAAATTTAATACATGACCTTACTATAGGTGAAAATATATTTTTAGGAAGAGAGCCAAAAGGAGCTTTTGGAAAAATAAATTGGAACAAACTTTTTAAAGATGCAGATGAATTACTTGAAAAGTTAAATATCACTACGAGTTCTAAGGAATTAGTGGGTAACTTAAGTATCGGTAAACAACAAATGGTTGAAATAGCAAAAGCATTATCTTTAAATGCTAAGATAATAATAATGGACGAGCCAACAGATGCTTTAACAGATAAGGAATCAGAAAGTTTATTTAATGTTATAAATGAACTTAAAAATGAAGGTAAATCTATAGTTTATATCTCTCATAGATTAAAAGAAATTTTTAAGATATGCGATTATATAACTGTTTTAAGAGATGGAAAATATGTAGGACAGGAAAACGTTTGTGATATAGATGAAGATATGATGATAGAAATGATGGTTGGAAGAAAGCTAATCGACCAATTTCCCAAACAAGATGTAGATATAAAAGACGTAGTTTTAGAAGTTAAAAATCTTAGTAATCAATATATTCATGATATATCTTTTAATGTAGCTAGTGGAGAAATAGTAGGAATAGCTGGACTTATGGGAGCTGGTAGAACAGAACTAGCTAAGACTATATATGGATATTTTAAAAAAGAAAGTGGAGAAATTTATGTAGATGGTAAGAAGATAGAAAATAAATCTTCTAAGGATGGTCTTAAAAATGGAATTGCTTATGTATCAGAAGATAGAAAAGGTGATGGGCTAATTTTAGGATTATCTGTTAAGGAAAATATGAGTATATCATCATTAAATAATATGTCATCAGGAATTTCTATTAATAAAAGTAAAGAACTAGAAGTTGTTAAAAATTATATACAAAAAATGAATATAAAGACTCCTAGTGAAAATCAGATTATTAAGAATTTAAGCGGTGGTAATCAACAAAAAGTGGCCATAGGTAAAGCTCTTATGACTAATCCTAAATTATTAATTCTTGATGAACCTACAAGAGGCGTTGATGTAGGTGCTAAAAAAGAAATATATGATTTAATAAATGAATTTAAAAAAGAAGGCAAAGCAGTTATTATGATATCTTCTGAAATGCCTGAGATATTAGGTATGAGTGATAGAATATTAGTACTTAGTGAAGGAAAATTAACAGGAGAATTTAATAGAGAAGAAGCAAGTCAAGAAATAATATTAAAGAGTGCAGTAGGCACAAAAGAAGTATAAAAGGGAGTGATTAGTATGAGCAAAATAGCAGTTGAAAAGAAAAATCTAGATTTTAAGGAATTACTTATAAAATACAAAACACTAGTAGGATTAATATCGTTAATAGCTGTAGTAGCTGTGCTTAGTCCTTCATTTTTTACAGTCTCAAATCTTTTAAATGTACTTAGACAAACGTCTATAAATGCAGTTATAGCAGCAGGTATGACTTTTGTTATATTAACAGGAGGAATAGATTTATCTGTTGGGTCTATACTTGGATTTAGTGGTGCTATGGCAGCAAGTCTTTTAGTATCAGGTCAAAATATGTTTGTGGTAGTACTTTTATCATTAACAGTTGGAACCGGTATAGGGTTTTTAAATGGTGTTATAATAAGTAAAGGTAAATTACAACCATTTATAGCGACACTAGCAACAATGACAGTGCTTAGAGGGGCTACATTAGTATTTACAGATGGAAAGCCTATATCATTTGGAAGTAGTGAGGGAGCTTTAGCATTTAGTAATATTGGTGGAGGAAATCTACTTGGAATACCAAATCCAGTTTTAATAATGATAGCAGTATTTGTAGTATGTTATTATGTACTACACCAAACGAAGATAGGAAGATACACTTATGCTCTTGGTGGAAATGAGGAATCAACTAAGTTATCTGGTATAAACACAGATAAAGTTAAAATGTTTGTTTATACAGTTAGTGGTCTTTTATCATCAATAGCAGGGATTATAATAACAGCAAGACTATTCTCAGCTCAACCAAATGCAGGTAGTGGATATGAATTAGATGCAATAGCAGCAGTAGTACTTGGGGGAACAAGTCTTACTGGTGGTAAAGGTAAAATAGTTGGTACAATAGTAGGAGCTTTAATAATAGGTATATTAAGTAATGCTCTTAACTTATTAAATGTATCATCATATTTCCAAATGATAGCTAAGGGAGTAGTTATACTAATAGCTGTTCTTTTAGATAGAAAAAATGATTAACACATTATAAAAGGAGGAAATTAAAATGAAAAAAATTACGACAATGCTAATGGTACTAGCTTTATCATTAGGAGTATTAACAGGATGTTCTTCAAAAGAAACCAGTAAAGAAACCAGTAAAGAAACTAAGAAAATAGGTTTAGTAGTATCTACTTTAAACAATCCATTCTTTGTAGATTTAAAAGAAGGTGCAGAAGCTAAGGCAAAAGAGTTAGGATATGAATTAGTAGTACTTGATTCTCAAAATGATCCTGCGAAGGAAGTATCAAACATGGAGGATATAAGTACAAAAGGTGTTTCTTTAGTGCTATTAAACCCAGTTGACTCTGATTCAGCAGCAGCAACTGTTCAAATAGCAAACAATGCATCTATACCAGTTGTAACTTTAGATAGAGCAGCAAATGGTGGGAAAGTTGAAACACATATAGCTTCAGACAATATAGCTGGTGGAAAGATGGCAGGAGAATATATAGTAGCTCAATTAGGTGGAAAAGGTAATATAGTAGAACTTGAAGGAATAGCAGGATCTTCTGCAGCTAGAGATAGAGGGCAAGGATTTGAAGAAGGTATAAAGGGAAGTGAATTAAAGGTAGTAGCTAAACAAACTGCTGATTTTGATAGAACTAAAGGATTATCTGTAATGGAAAATATATTACAAGGTAATAAAGATATAAAAGCGGTATTTGCACAAAATGATGAAATGGCTTTAGGAGCTCAAAAAGCTTTAGCAGATGCAGGAATGAAAGACGTAATAATAGTAGGATTTGATGCTACTGACGATGCTGTAAAAGCTGTTAAAGAAGGAACAATGGCAGCAACTGTAGCTCAACAACCAAAATTAATAGGATCTTTAGGAATAGAAACTGCAATTAAAATAATAAATAAGGAAAAAGTTGATAAATTTATTCCTGTAGAATTACAATTAGTATCTAAAAAATAGTTACAAAAATAGTTCGGATTTAGATTTTAGTATTACATTAATTAAATAATTTCTATTAATAAAATATAACATTTACTCACAACCTTCAATTATTAAATTGGAGGTTGTTTTTCTTATAATCAAAACTATAAATAAAAGTATTTTTATAAAATTAATGAAAATTATGGATGAAGAAATTAGAAGAAATTTAAGAAAATTCAAAAGTGACCTCATGTTGTCAAGAATATATGACTTTAAAAGAATTAAATCCAAATTTATGGTAATATTTTACAATTAATGAAAAAATATAAAGTTATCGCACTATATGTCGAAATATAATATATATGATTTAAGCATACAAATTATAAATACTAAAACAATATAGGTCTATATATAACATTTAAATGGAGTTTTATCTAGAGCTTAGAGAGTAAAGGAAAACGCAACATTGGTTATTCAAATTTATTATTTAAATAGAAAAAAATTATTGTATGATATAGCAAAAATCATAATAAATCAAAGTATAGGGGAGGCATATATATGAAAAATTTAAAAATAGGTAAAAAGCTAGGTATATCTTTTATTGTTTTGTTAATGATTACAGCGTTTGCAAATTTTTATGCACTATCTAATTTAAAAGAATCAGGAAAATTAAGTCATGAATTATTTAAAAAACCTTACGTAGCAACAACTGAAACTATGGGAATTCGTAGGGATGTGGCTTCCATCGATGGCGATATTATGGGGGCAGTTTTTGTAGACAATCTTGGAAAATATAAAACTATTGCTAGTGAAGATTTTAATAGCATTGACGGAAGAATTAAAACACTTCGAGACTGTTTTGAAGGAGATGAAACAAAAATTAATAATCTTGAAAATTCTATAGCTGATTTAAGACAACAATACGAAAAAATTATCGCTCTTGTAGAACAAGGCGATTATAAAACAGCAAAAGAAATGGCAACAAATAGTAGTAGTGAGTATTGCCAAGCATATAATAAGTGTGCAGAAGATGCAATAGCTCTTAATGAAGACGCAGAAACTATCGGTACTAAATTTGATAAAGACGTACAAAGTACAGTAGCAACAGCAACGTTTATTTCTACAGTGTTGAGTGTATTTGCTATAGCATCAGGGGTAGTTATATGTCTGTATATTACAAAGAGCTTAAAGCGTCCAATTGAAGAAATAGAAATAGCTGCAAATAAAATGGCTGATGGTGACTTTGATATTACTATTAATTATGAATCAGATGATGAATTAGGTAATTTATCAAATAGTATGCGTCAAATGAGTAACAAAACTAAGGAAATTATAAATGATACAGTTCGTGTTTTAGGAGACGTTGCATCGGGTGATTTTGATGTTGCACCTGAAGTAGAATATATAGGAATATTTAAAAATATTGAAAAATCAGTGATTAGAATAACTAATGATTTAAGTGAAACAATGTCACAAATAAATGTAGCATCAGAAGAAGTTGGGGCGGCATCAGATCAAGTGGCAAGCGGATCGCAAATGTTATCACAAGGTACGACTGAACAAGCAAGTGCAATTGAAGAGTTATCTGCAACTATTATAGAAATATCTAATAAAATTAAAGATACTGCAAATAATGCGGGGGAAGCTAATGTTTTAACATTGAGCGCAGGTCGTGAAGTTGAAGCTGGTAATGAGCAAATGAAACAAATGGTTAAAGCTATGGAAGGAATTTCGTTGACTTCTACTGAAATTGGTAGAATTATAAAAACAATAGATGATATTGCATTCCAAACAAATATATTAGCATTGAATGCTGCTGTAGAAGCTGCTAGAGCCGGATCTGCTGGTAAAGGATTTGCTGTTGTTGCTGATGAGGTAAGAAATCTTGCTGCTAAATCAGCAGAAGCTGCAAAAAATACTGCTATACTTATTGAAAATTCAATAAAAGCAGTTGATAACGGAACTAAGATTGTAGATTATACAGCGCAGTCACTTCGAAAAATAATTGATACAACTAATAAAACTATTTTATTAGTTGAGGACATAGCTAAAGCATCTGATGAACAAGCTAGTGCGATTGCTCAAGTTACATTAGGAGTAGAACAAATTTCAGAGGTCGTACAAACTAATTCTGCAACATCAGAGGAAAGTGCTGCTGCTAGTGAAGAATTAAGTGGACAAGCACAGATGCTGAAATCACTTATTGAGAACTTTAAATTAAAAGATACAAATGGTTCTCATAAACATATAAATTTTCATAGTAATGAAATTAAATATTTTACGATGAATGAATCTGAATAATACAATGAACTTACTTTACAAAGTATTATTAAAAAAATGGAAGCTTTTAAGCTTCCATTTTTAATGTCTAATTTAATTATATTTATCATCTTTTTATAATTAAAATCTTATAAATAAAATTATAACAAAAGAAAATACAATATATAAAATTTAAAGTAACTATCTATTTATTTGTATAAAAATAAGATATTAGTAATATCAACATGGGCTAAAGAAAGTTCACTAGTACTATAATCTTATAAAGAGTATATGATTTTAAAAGAACTTAAATCTCTAAAAATAGTAATTGACTTATAATTCAGAAAAAAATATAAAGTTATGAGATGATGTGTCGAAGTATAATATATATGATTTAATCATACGAATTATAAATATTAAAGTAATATAACTCTATATACAATTCAAATGGAGTTTTATTTAGAGTTTAGACATTAAAGAAAAATTCAATGTTGATTATTTCAATAGAAAAAATATTGTATGATGTAGCAGAAATCATAACAAATAAAATTGCGGGGGGGAATACATATGAAAAATTTAAAAATAGGTAAAAAACTAAGTATATCTTTTATTATTTTATTGATGCTTACAGCTTTTGCAAATTTTTATGCACTATCTAATTTGAAAAAAGCAGAAAAACTAAGTGAGGATTTATTTACTGGGCCTTATGTGGTAACAAGTCAAACTTGGGGGATTCGTAGAGATCTAGCTAACATTGCAAGAAATATTAATAATACATTCCTTGAAAATAACCAAGAAGGATATAGAGCAACAATTCTAAGTGATTTTGATGATATTGATGAAAGAATTGGCAGTATTCGTAGTGCTTCTACAGTTCGTGATTCTGTAGAAGATCAAAAAACGCTTGATAATCTTGAAAGCTTGGCAGCTACGCTAAGACAAGAATACGGAAAAATGTATGAAATTGCAAAGGAAAAAAGTTTTAGTGGTAAGATATCTGATATAGATACTAGTGCATGGGGTGAAGCATTTGGTAACATATCAGAGATTATGATAGATTTTACTGAAGAGGCAGAAGCTAATGGTATTCAATTTAATAAAAACGTACATGATACAGCATCAAAAGCAAGGTTTATTTCTACAGCGCTGAGTGCATTTTCTATAGTAGCAGGAGTAGTTATATGTCTGTATATTACAAAGAAATTAAAGCAACCAATTGAAGAAATAGAAATAGCTGCAAATAAAATGGCTGATGGTGACTTTGATATTACTATTAATTATGAATCAAAGGATGAATTAGGTATTTTATCAAAT
>NZ_JBXKIW010000055.1:0-12860 GCF_056995035.1 Romboutsia sp.
ATGCAAAAAGATTCGATTTTGTGGCAAATCAAGTTTCAATAAACCCTGATCGTCAAGCTAAGTATGATTTCTCAACACCATATATAACATCTAGAGCAGTACTTATTGTTAGAGAAGATAACCAAGATATCAAAGCCTTTACTGATTTAAAGGGTAAAAAAGCAGCTCAATCTTTAACAAGTGAACTTGGTAAAATGGCAAAAGAAAATGGGGCTGAGCTTACTCAAGTAGATGGCTTTAATCAAGCTATTGACCTTCTAGTTTCAAAAAGAGTGGATGCTACAATTAATGATAGCTTATCTTACTTAGATCTTAAAAAACAAAAACCAGATACACCAGTAAAATCTGTAGCTGATTATAACAATGCACAGCAAAGTGCACTACTATTTAACAAAGGAAATGCTGAACTAGTAGAAGCAGTAAATAAGGCTCTTGCAGATATGAAGGCAGATGGGACTTACTTAAAAATTTCTGAAAAGTGGTTTGGTACAGACGTATCAAAATAATACGGTGATATTATGAATTTTGATGATAGAGCATTAAGAATAATAGACATATTGACAAATTCATTTTTACCATTAGTAAAGGCGGGACTACAATTTACAGTCCCTCTTACCCTTATATCCTTTACTCTTGGATTAATTCTTGCTTTACTTACGGCTTTGGCAAGAATATCAAATTTTAAACCATTAGCATCAATAGCTAGATTTTATGTTTGGATAATAAGAGGAACTCCATTAATTGTTCAATTATTTATTATTTTTTATGGACTTCCAGCATCAGGTATAACTTTAGATGGGTTAACAGCAGCTATAATAGGATTTACTTTAAATGTAGGGGCATATAATTCTGAGGTTATAAGAGCTGCTATTTTATCTACACCTAAGGGGCAGTGGGAAGCTGCATACTCCGTAGGTATGACATACAATCAAGCATTACGAAGAGTAATTCTTCCTCAGGCCGCTAGAGTTTCCGTACCACCATTGTTTAATTCTTTTATTAGTCTTATTAAAGATACATCACTTGCTGCTACTATAACCGTTACTGAGATGTTCCAGATAGCTCAAAGAATTACAGCATCAACTTATGAACCTTTATGGTTATATATAGAAGTAGCATTTGTATATCTTATGTTCTGCAGTGTGTTATCAGCACTTCAGCACAGGATGGAAAAAAGACTTGAAAGATATGTGACCAAGTAATTCAGGAGGAAATTTTATGATAGATATAAAAGGCTTACGTAAGAGCTTTGGAAACAACGAAATTTTAAAAGGTATAGACTTACAAGTTAATAAAGGAGAGACTGCGGTTATTATTGGACCATCAGGATCAGGAAAGACAACTCTTCTCAGATGTATAAACCTATTAGAAACTCCAAATGAGGGTTCTATAACTATTGGACAAAGTAATTTAGTATTAAATGAAAGTAAAAAAGTATCTAATAGTGAAATAATAGCGCTTAGAAAGCGAACTGGAATGGTATTTCAGGGCTTTTATCTATTTCCCCATATGACAGTTATAGAAAATATAATGGAGGGACAGGTAACGGTATTAAAACGTTCAAAAGAAGAAGCTCGTGAAAAAGGGCTCAAGCTTTTAGAAAAGGTTGGACTTTTAGAAAAGAAAGATCAGTATCCACATGAACTCTCAGGCGGTCAGCAACAAAGAGTAGCTATTGCTCGAGGTATGGCGATGGAGCCTGAAGTTCTTTTATTTGATGAACCTACTTCTGCACTAGATCCAGAGTTAGAAGCTGAGGTGCTAAAGGTAATGAAGGATCTTTCTAAAGAAGGAATGACAATGGTAGTAGTAACTCACAAAATGAGCTTTGCAAGAGATGCAGCTCATAAAGTTGTCTTTATGGATAATGGACTAATTGTTGAGGTTGGTACCCCTCAGCAGGTGTTTGAAAATACAAGGAACGAACGTTTAAAACAGTTTTTGAGTATGATAGATGAATAAAAGTAAATATTTTAAAGGCGTAGATTCTTATAAATAATATAAAAGGAGTAGTAAACTCTATAAAACATGAGAAAAATAATATCAATATTACTTATAGTAATTGGCTTGATAATTTTTATAAATCCTATATATAAATTGACATCTGAAAAATTAAAACAAAAGACAGTTTTATTAAAACCTCAATCACTGATAAGTAAAATTAAAACAAAAGATACAATTAATAAAGAAAAAATAAAGGATTTTAAAGCAAAATCAAGGCAAATTTTTGGAATATTGTAGTTATTTTTTAGAATATATCAAAACTTTAAATATTAAAATTGGGAGGAAAATTATGAAATTTGAATCATTATTAATACATGGTGGAATAGATGGCGATGAGCATACTGGCGCAGTAAATGTACCTATTTATCAAACATCAACTTATAAACAACCTAAATTTGGAGTAAATACGGGTTATGAATACTCGAGAACTGGAAATCCAACAAGAGAAGCATTGGAAAAACTTATGGCAGATTTAGAGAAAGGATATGCAGGCTTTGCCTTTGCTTCTGGAATGGCCGCAATAACTGCAGTTCTTTCACTTTTTAAATCTGGAGATAAGGTACTGATATCAGATAATTTATATGGTGGAACCTTTAGAGTTTTAGATAAGATATTTAGTAATTTTAATATTAAGTATGCTGCAGTTGATGCTAGCAATTTACAGGAGGTTAGAAATAGTATTGATGAGACTGTAAAAGCTATATTAATTGAAACACCAACTAATCCACTTATGGATATAACAGATATCGAAGAAGTAGCAAAAATTGCAAAGAAAAACAATCTTTTAACTATAGTGGATAATACATTTATGACACCATATCTTCAAAAACCTATATTATTAGGAGCAGATATAGTAATTCATAGCGCAACAAAATATTTGGGTGGACATAGTGATTTAGTGGCAGGGCTTGTGGTAGCAAAAAACAAAGAATTAGCAGATAAAATACATTTTATACAGAACGGAACCGGTGGAGTGTTAGCACCCTTTGATTCGTTTTTATTGATAAGGGGAATAAAAACTCTTGCTGTTAGAATGGACAGACACAATTTGAATGCTGAAATTATTGCTAAGTTTTTAAAAGATAGAATCGAGATAGAAAAAGTTGATTATCCTGGGTTTGATGAACATCCAGGATATGAAATTCAAACAAAGCAGGCTAAGGGTTATGGAAGTATTATATCCTTTGTACTTAAAGATGGTTACGATTATAAGAGATTCTTAGAAAGTCTGAAATTAATAACCTTTGGAGAAAGTCTAGGCGGGGTAGAATCATTAATATGCCATCCAGCATCTATGACACATGGTTCAATCCCATATGAAATAAGACAAGAGGTTGGAATAGTAGATAACTTAATAAGATTATCAGTAGGATTGGAGAATGCAGATGATTTAATTGAAGATTTAGAAGAAGCACTTAAGGAAGATTTTTAAAATGGTTAAAGTTGAAAGTTTTTTATTAGATCACACAAAGGTTAAAGCACCATATGTAAGAAAGTGTAGCGTTCAGGATGGTCAAAAGGGAGATATAATAACAAAATTTGATATATGTTGAAAAGATAGAATCAGGTAACATAATAACAGTATAATCTGATAGAGGAGACAGATATTTTAGTAAGAATATATATTAAGGCATATGAAAAAGTGGTATGTACAAAGTCCATACTATCATTTAAGTAAAATATTAAATGGATGGGTGATGACAAATGATAAAACAATACAAGCAACTTGAAATTGATAACAATAATTTTCGAATGCAAGAATTAAAAGTCGCTATAAAAAAGAATTAAAATAAACACATGCATGTTAAATACATGGTTATCTATCATCATCTTCAAGGTGAGCAAAACGTTGATATTGCACATATGTATAACATTTGTCTTCATACTGTAGATTTATATATATAAAAGTATAAAACCTTAGGCTTGGACGGTTTAGTTCCCCTGCCAAAAGAAGAAGCTCGTGAAAAAGGTATCAAACTTTTAGAAAAGAAAGATCAGTATCCATATGAACTCTCAGGAGGTTAGCAACAAAGAGTAGCTATTGCCCGTGCTATGGCTATGTAACCTGATGTTTTATTATTTGATGAACCTACTTCTGCTCTAGATCCAGAGTTAGAAGCTGAGGTGCTAAAGGTAATGAAGGATTTTTCTAAAGAAGGAATGACAATGATAGTAGTAACTCATAAAGTTGTCTTTATGGATAATGGACTAATTGTTGAGGTTGATACCCCTTAGCAGGTGTTTGAAAATACAAGGAATGAACGTTTAAAACATTTTTTGAGTATGATAGATGAATAAAAGTTCAATTACTGATAAGTAAAATAGAAAGTGAAGACATAGTTAATATTGTTTAAAGCTAAATATATTATAAAAAACCGTTGATAAAATACATCAACGGTTTTTTATAGTATAGCAGAACTAATTTGGCCTGTCATTGTATAAAAAGGATTTATAGTATAATTTCAATTATTTGTTCTTGAATAGGTTTTACCTTAAAAGATCAGTATTCCATTTGTAAGCCCTGCGCTATTAAGTTGAAAATATTTATAAAATAATATATTTATTCATAAAATTTTCACAAATTATATATATACTATCAATAAATAAGATTCATTAATATAAAGGTTAAAAATTATGAACAGATAGTAAATTTTTATTATGCAAAGATAATTTTTAGGAGGATAGACAATGATAAGAGTTAATACAAAGAATATGGAGTATTTAATAGATTTATTAAAATCAGAGGTAAAACCAGCTTTAGGTTGTACAGAACCTGTAGCAGTAGCACTTGCTTGTGCGAAGGCTAGAGAATTGTTAAAAGAAAAAATAATAGATTGTAATATATTAGTTAGTCCTAATGTATATAAAAATGGTATGTGTGTTGGTATACCAGGGACAGATAAGTTAGGACTAAAAATAGCTGCATCTATGGGGCTTATAGGTGGAGATTCCGAATATGGATTGAGGGTTTTAAAATCTTTAGATGAAGAGCAAATTAAAATAGCGGAATATTATATAGATAAAAATATAATAAAAATATTTCCAGCAGACACTAAAGAAAAAATTTATATAGAAGTAGAGTTAAAAGGAAAGAGTAATACAGTTAAAGCTATAATAAAAACAACGCATGATAACTTTGTATATATATCTAAAAATAATGAAGTCTTATTAAATGAAGAAGCTGTTATTCAAGAAACTTGTTTAACTATTGAAGAAGAAAATTTATTAGAAAAAATGAGTATAAAAGAATTAATTCAAAAAATAGAAAATATGGAATTAGAAGCTATAGGGTTCTTAATAGATGGAATAGAGATGAATGAAAAAATAGCAAACTATGCATTGGACAAGAAGATAGGTGTAGGTGTAGGTTACGGAATGAAAAAATCAATAGAAGATGGGTTATTAGGTGATGATCTTATAAATAGTGCCATGATATTAACTGCTGCTGCATCAGATGCAAGAATGGCTGGAATTAAAATGCCTGTTATGAGTTCTAATGGAAGTGGTAACCATGGCATAACTGCCATATTACCAATAGTAGCTTATAATAACAAGTACCCTCAAAGTGAAGAAAAATTAGCTAAGTCACTAGCTATAAGTCATTTGATTACTGCTTATATAAAAAATTATACAGGTAGATTATCTGCTGTTTGTGGTTGCGGAGTTGCAGCATCAACAGGAGCAGCTGCGGCTATAACTTGGTTAATGGATGGAAGCTATGAGCAAATAGAAGGTTCAATAGGAAATATGATAGCTAACTTAAGTGGAATGATATGTGATGGTGCTAAATCTGGATGTGCATTGAAGCTTGCAACATCAGCATCTGCAGCTGTACAAAGTGCTATAATAGCTAAATATAATTGTATAGTTCCTCCTCTTAATGGTATAGTTGAAAATAATGTAGAAGAAAGTATAAGAAATCTAGGAAAAGTAAGTTCTAAAGGTATGACTATAACTGATGAAACTATAATAAACATAATGGATGATATGAATAAAGTTATATAAATTTATATATAATTGTTACTTGTAAAATTTTTATAAAGGGGAACTTATGAATTACATAATTAAAGTTAATGTTAAAAGGGATGCAATTAAAACTAGATTTTCAAATCTAGTTTTAATTGCATTTTTTTATTTTACATACGATATTTGAAATATTTATTTATTCCATAATAATATCATCCATTTTATGTTCAATTGATAACAACATTTCAATATTAATTTGAGTATCATAAGACCTGTTTCTAGTTTAAAAAAATCTAATAGTTTTAATTATTCATATTTTCTTCATATTTATACGCTATAATACAAATGGTTACAAAAAAGTTACAATTTAACTATGGAGGAATATAAAATATGATAAAAAGAAAAGCATTGATACCGATGGCTGCTATAATGGTAATGTCATCAAATTTAAATATATTTGCAAATGAGGTTCAGTCAGATACAAATACTGAATATAAAGAAATAAAATATAAAATAGCAAATGTTAAAACTGAAAAAGGATTAAATGTAAGAAAAACTCCTAAAATAGAAAAAGATAATAAACTGTTTGTGGCTAAAGATGGTCGTAAGTTTGAGATATTAGGACAAGAAAATGATTGGTATAAAGTAGAATTAGATAATGGTAAAGATGGATGGATAAATTCTCAGTATGTAGATTTAGAACATGAGTCTCTTTATGTAACTGTACCAAGAGTTAATTTTAGAGAAGAAAGTAATTTAGATTCAAAAGTATATAAAGTTTTGACTGAAGGTACAAAAGTTGAGTTCTTAGAAGATAATAATGAATGGATAAAAGTAAAAGTAGAAGATAAAGAAGGTTATATACATAATAAATATTTAAGTAATGAAGCTTCTATACTTAAAGAAAAAATACAAAAAACTAAAAATAATACTGAGCGAAAACCAGAAAACAACGAAATACAAAGACTAGATAAAAATACTGAGCAAAAGCTACCGGTAGTTAATAGTGATAAGCAGTCTAGTATAGTTAATTTAGTATATGCTCAATTAGGTAAGCCATATGTATGGGGTTCAGAAGGACCAAATTCATTTGACTGTTCAGGATTAGTAAATTATGTATATAAAAATGGGGCAGGAATTAATACGCCTAGAACATCTAAACAACAATCTACATTCGGAACTACTGTAAGCCGTGAAAATTTAAAACCAGGAGATTTAATCTTCTCAAGTACTGATGGAAGTGGTGGAGTAAGCCATGTTGGTATATATGTCGGAAATGGTCAAATGATACATTCTCCAAAGGCAGGTGATGTAGTGAAAAAGAGTAATATAAATAATAGTTACTGGAATGGTGTTTACTTATGGGCAAAGAGAGTTATATAGATTAAATTAAAACTTCCTAGATTTAGGAAGTTTTTTAGTTGGATATATACGAATATTTAAAAACTAAATAGAGACAGTTGAATGACTGTCTCTTAAAGGGGAAGGAAAATATATTTGGAGAAAAAATATTATTTTTCTAAATTAGCAGGTTTCTTATCACAACAAGTTGAATTACTTCCTGATTTAAACATAAAGAAGAACATTCCACCCATAAGTATAGGGCATATAAATGGCGCTATGGATGAAATTAATAAAGCACCTTTAGGTGTAAATGAAGCAATCAGAGGGACTGCAAAAAGTAAAAGTATAGGAATTAGACAACAAAGTGACATAGGTAAAATATGTTTTAAACTTTTTCTATTTTTATTATTCATTTTATAATTACCTCCATTGATTTGATAACATTATAATATCTTAAAAGTATGAATAAATTATGAAGCTAATTTTATTTTTTATTTCTTTATAAAAAATACATAAAGTTATCATACTATATAAATGAGAGCAAGTACTCTACATATGCCCATTTAGGGTATGTTTAACAAAAAAAACAGCTAGTTCTAGTCAATAGCTTTTAGAAATATTTTTAATCTATATTTTTATGCATAGAAAATAGACTATCAAAACTACACGATATATAATTGTTACTTATAGTATTACCATAAAAAACCGCTTATAGATTACATAATCAAAGTTAATACTAGGAAGGATAAAATTAAAATTTTGGAGGTATTAACTATGGGTGTAGTAGGAAATGAAAATATGCAGCCTTGTATAGACATATGTGTAAAATGTACACAAGCTTGTGAAGAGTGTCTTACTTTATGCTTAAAGGAAGAAGATGTAGCAGCAAGAGTAAAATGTATTCAAACTCTTCAAGATTGTATAGATATTTGTTGTTTAGCTACTAAATTTATGGTTAGAGCTAGTGAACATGCAAATCATATTTGTAAAGAATGTGCAGAAATATGTGAAGCTTGCGCTAAAGAATGTGAAATGTTTAAAGATGAGCATTGTCAAAAATGTGCAGAGATATGCCGTCAATGTGCACAAGAGTGTAAAGCAATGGTTAAGTAGTTATAAGGGTGCAATTAAAACTAGATTTTTAAATCTAGTTTTGATTGCATTTTTTTATTTTACATACGATATTTGAAATATTTATTTATTCCATCATAATATCATCCATTTTATGGTCAATTGATAACAACATTTCAATATAAATTTGAGTATCATAAGATATTTCATCAACACAGCCAAGAATGAATCCATGCATAAATGGAGGTCTTGGCATATTTACCGATGGATTTGGATTAATTGAATCTATATATGTTTTCACTTCTAATGGCACATTATTATTATTTATTAAAAGAAGAGGAGTATGTTTACCCATATGGGCAAATAAAACTGAAGGAACAATTAAAATTGGATGATTTAATGCTGCAAATGTAAATGCATGACCGTCTTTATAGTCTTTTCCCCAACCAAATTCAGTTTCATTATCTTTATACTTTGCGAAGTTAACTGAAATTTCATAAGGATTATTTCCGGTAATTCTATCTATATTTTTTATATTAGGTAGATTTGATAGCAAATCTTCTACAGATTTAGATACTGTATTTGTCGAACCTAAAATATAAATATTAACTTCTTCTTTTTCTATTATTGTATCTATTACACATTTAGGAATGTCATTTTTATTAACATATAGTATTGGATCACCATGATGAGCCGACCAAAAAGACGCTGGAATTCCTTCAGAAAGATTTTCACCAGATACAATCAAAATATTTTTAGCATCTTCTTTTATACTAGCAACCTTGCATGCTGTTTCATAGTGATTATTTCCAACTATATGGTAAGTAGTTAATCCGATTTTATTTAATTGGTTTTCTACATTTTTAGAAATATTGCCAACTAAAATAACTTGTATGCCATTGTAGTCCTTTGGATTCAATCTCATTATCTCATCTAATATTCCTTTACTTAAACGTTTACCATCTGTAAGCAATATAGGCGCATTAATAGGAAAATGAACAAGTGGAGTTGAGGCAATACCATCAAATAAGTTATTTTTATTTACTAAAATAACTGCATTTGGTTTCATATGAGTAAAACCAGTCCTTGATATTTCTATTGCTACATCAACAGGATTTTTTTTACATATACGTGTAGTATTTAATGTGAATAATGATTCGTCAGATAGGTGACTATCGATATAATTCATAATATCTCCCCCTTTTTGTATCTGATATTATAATATGAAGAAAGAAATAATTTGTTATTTTTTATTTCTTCATAAAAAATACATAAAGGTATAATACTATATAAATGAGAGTAAGTACTCTACATATACCCCTATAGAGTATATGCAATAAAAAGGAGGTTAGTTTATGAATAAAGAAAAAGTAATTAAAGTAACAGGAATGACATGTGCAGCATGCGCCAAAGCTGTAGAGAGGGTTACTAAAAAATTAAATGGAGTAGAATCTGCTAGTGTAAATATAGCTACTGAAAAATTAAGTATAAAATACGACACTACACAATCTACTTATGAAGATATAAAAAGTGCAATAGAAAAGGCTGGGTATGGAGTTATAGAAGAAACTGAATCTAAGGAAGTAATAATTCCTATTGGTGGAATGACATGTGCATCTTGTGCAAAAGCAGTAGAACGAACAGTAAAAAAACTAGATGGAATAGAAAATATATCTGTTAATATGGCTACTGAAAAAGCTTCTATAAAATATAATCCCAAAAAAATAAGACTTTCAGAAATAAAGATTGCAATAGAAAAAGCCGGATATAAGGTGCTGGAAATAGAAAATAAAAATACAGTAGATAAAGATAAATTAAGAAAAGAAAAAGAAATAAAAACTCTATGGACTAAATTTATAGTATCAGCAATATTTGCTATACCTTTATTTTATGTAGCAATGGGACCTATGCTAAAACCACCATTTCCAACATTACCAGTACCTAGTATTATAAATCCTATGATGTATCCGCTGAATTTTGCATTAACAGAGATTTTATTAACAATACCTGTAGTTATATCAGGATATAAATTTTATACAAGTGGAACAAAGGCACTAATAAATAAGAGTCCTAATATGGATTCACTAGTAGCTATGGGGACATCAGCAGCTATACTGTACAGTTTGTATTCAACATATAGAATATACATTGGCGAGTTTGCTGCAGTAGATGATATGTACTTTGAAACAGCAGGTATAATAATAACTCTAATATTGCTTGGTAAATCCTTAGAGGCAGTATCTAAAGGAAGAACATCTGAAGCTATAAAGAAACTTATGGGGTTAGCACCTAAGACAGCAATAATAATAAAGGATAACAAAGAAATAGAAATACCTATAGAAGAAGTTGAGGTAGGAGATATAATATTAGTTAAACCAGGTACTAAAATACCTGTTGATGGAGAAGTTGTAGAAGGGAATACATCAGTAGATGAATCCATGCTTACAGGAGAAAGTATACCTGTTGAAAAAAATAAGGGAGATAAGGTTATAGGTGCAAGTATAAATAAAAATGGTTCTATAAAATTTATGGCTACTAAAGTTGGTAGTGATACAGCACTTGCACAAATTATAAAACTCGTTGAAGATGCTCAAGGTTCAAAGGCACCTATAGCTCAAATGGCAGATATAGTATCCGGTTATTTTGTTCCTATAGTATTTGGTATAGCTACACTATCAGCATTAGGTTGGTATTTTAGTGGAGAAAGTCTAGTATTTTCACTTACTATATTTATAGCAGTTTTAGTTATCGCTTGTCCTTGTGCACTAGGTCTTGCAACTCCAACAGCAATAATGGTTGGTACAGGAAAAGGTGCAGAGTATGGTGTTTTAATAAAAGGAGGAGAAGCACTTGAAACAGCTCATAAAATAAATACTATAGTATTTGATAAGACAGGCACTATAACAGAAGGGAAACCTGAAGTTACAGATATAGTAGTGACTGATGTTGTAGATAAAAATACATTGTTACAAATTGCAGCAAGTGCAGAAAAAGGATCAGAGCATCCACTTGGTGAGGCAATAGTTAAAGCTGGAGAAAGAGAAAATTTACAAATTCTTAAGGTAGATAAATTTAAAGCTATACCTGGCTATGGTATAGAAGTTGAAATAGAAAATAGTTTGACATTATTAGGAAATAGAAAATTAATGCTAGATAGAAGTATATCATTAGAAAGCTTAGAAAATGAATCAGATAGGTTAGCTGGAGAAGGTAAAACTCCTATGTATATAGCAATAGACAATAAGTTGTCTGGTATAATAGCAGTTGCAGACGTTGTCAAAGAAAGTAGTGCAAAAGCTATACAAAAGCTACACGAAATGGGTATAGAAGTTGCTATGATAACAGGAGACAACAAAAAAACGGCAAATGCAATAGCAAAGCAAGTTGGAATAGATAGAGTACTTGCAGAAGTACTTCCACAAGATAAGGCTAAGGAAGTTAAAGTACTTCAATTAGAAGGTAAAAAAGTAGCTATGGTAGGAGATGGGATAAATGATGCTCCAGCACTTGCTCAAGCTGATATTGGTATAGCAATAGGGTCTGGTACTGATGTTGCTATAGAATCAGCTGATATAGTCCTTATGAAAAGTGATTTAATGGATGTGCCAACAGCTATTAAGTTAAGTAAAAGTACTATAAGAAATATAAAACAAAATTTATTCTGGGCATTTGCATACAACATCATAGGTATACCAGTAGCGGCTGGGGTGCTTCATATATTTGGAGGGCCAAAATTAAATCCAATATTTGCAGCTGCTGCAATGGCATTAAGTTCAGTTTCAGTTTTAACTAATGCTTTAAGACTTAGAAATTTCAAATCATATAAATAGGAGATTGAGGTGAAAATATGAAGATAAAGAAATTAACATTGGGTATATCTATACTAGTTTTAGCTATAGGATTAGTTGGTTGCAAATCAACTGATGTAGTAGCAAAGTATGGAGTAAAATCTTATGAAGATATGATAAATAAAACTAAAGTATATTCAAATGATAAAGATAATAGATGGGTAATAGAAGCCCCTGACAAAACTAAATTTAATATAAGTAAGGATTTTAGTGATGATGTAGATTTTGTTATTGAAGTGGATGCTAAACCATTCATAAATAGCGGATTAGATGTATCAAAACTTCCTAAATCATATTTATATAATGACAAGAATAAAACTATAAACATTAATTCAAATATAGGTAATGAGAAATTTAATTACGACTCAAACATTACTCCTGTAAATACATTAAATAAAATAATAGATAAACATAGAAATATATTTGGATATCACCATGAATTAGATCATTATGGTTTAGATTTAGATAATGAAAATAAATTTGAGTGGGCATATCATATGGATAAAAATGATAAAGACATAGTGTTTGTTTTAAATCCACAACCGTTTATAAAAGCAGGAGTAGATCCTAATAAAATAGATGGATGGATTTATGCTAAAGTAGGAGAAAATTACAAGTTATTAAAAC
>NZ_JBXKIW010000056.1:0-18858 GCF_056995035.1 Romboutsia sp.
GGATTGAATTTAATATCTAAGGAAAATGAAGGAACAGAAGTAAGAATAATTTTTCCAATAAGTAAGATTAATATAATAAGTACAAAATAGAATTAAAAATACCATATGCAATATTTTGCATATGGTATTTTTCTAATTAAACAAAATAAAAAGATATGGAAGTACAGCTAATATAAGGCTTGAAATTAAAATTAAAGAAACAATTATTATATATTTTTTCTTATACATAGATACTATAGCTATGTATTCTCTAATCATAGCATTTGGTACAAAATATAAAGCAGTTTTAGAGCCTATACCTTGACTTTTTAATTTTGCTAATCTTGCATATATTCCAGCTCTAAATAAGTGGTAATTATTTGTTACAAAAATACTATTATAAGCTTTAGGCATTATATTATCCATTATAGCTTTAGAAAATTTCATATTTTGTAAAGTACTAACTGACTTATCCTCTAAAATAGTATCCTCAATAGGAACTCCTTTATCTATAGCATATAACTGCATACCCAAAGCCTCAGATATTTTTTCATCTGGACCTTGACCACCAGAAAAGATGACTTTAGGAGGATGAGTTGCTTTAGATTGTTTATTATAAAACTCAATAGCTTTATCGATACGGCTAGCAAGTAAAGGAGGAACTTTATCTCCTATTAATCCACTACCTAAAACAATGATGAAGTCTTGATTTAACTTTGGTTTATGAAGTTGATAAATAAATGATGACATTAAAAAATTAAACACATCAAATATATAATAAAGTCCTATAATGTAAAATCCGTTTAAAAATATTTTAACATCTGGTGAGAAAAATCTATCAATATTAATAATATCTAGTATTACATAAACAATTAGTGATGTTCCTAAAAATAAAGTTAACAAGTTCGACATAGATCTTTGTTCACGTCTCATAACAATTCGGGCATTTAGAAGTAATCCAATAATTAATGCATATATTCCAAATGCAAACACTGCCAATAGAACAAAGAAAAATGCAAATACCAAAAGCTGCAAAATTAAATTATGAGAAATTATAGATATAAGCCCAATTGTAATTATTGCGAAAAATAAAAATAAATTAAATAAAAGTCCATTTCGTAACCTTCTACGGTCGCTGAAATAAGAAATTAAAAAAACAAACAATGACATTATACTTAATGATAAAAGTATAATGAGTTCATATTTTCCTTCAAATTGAGTCAACATTGATGATATATCTCTTTTATAAAAAATTAATAAATACTCATTTATTATTTATATATAAATATTCGGTTATTCACCTAAAAACTTGATAAATAATATAAATTTAATATTTTTAAGAATAAAAAAACAAAGTGATTAAATTAAATATTACTATATTATCATATTAAAATTACACTAATATAACACTAGCCTTACATTTATGTAAGATTATTATTATATATTAAGTACAAATGAACATACTCAAAATATTAGACAAGAAATAACACAAAATTGTTGTCAACAATAGAAAAACTAGGTATTTTTATTAATTATTATTAGAGTATAGTTAAGCATTTTTAATATGTTTTAAGCATAGTTAAATATAGAAGATCACTATTATTTTAAATATAAAGGGGGATATAATGAAACAATTAAATCAAAAAATACTACAATGTGAAATTGAATATTACAAATGTTTTTCTAAATATGATGAAAATGAAGAGATTATTAGATTTAGAGATAATGAATTACCTGATATGTATTATCACAATTATACCTATATAAAAAAAGTAATGGAAGAAACGAAGCTACGATGTATTATAGAAAATGAAATTTCACTTAGATTATTGGAGAGTAGTGATTTTTGTAATATTATTTTAAATGGTATTGTCAATGATTCTATATTATCTAGCATTGAATACAAACCTCAATTATCAATAACTGGCTATTATTCATTTAATCTTTCTAATTTTTCAAATCTAAATAATATAGGTGGTTGTACAATAAGGAAGGTAATTAATCAAGAAATGGTAGAAGATATTTTATTTTGTGATTTAGATCATGATGAAAAAAAACTTGGAAAAGACTTTTGTACTAGAAGATGTTATAGACGTGGAAAAGTATATATTTCTGACAAAGGAGTAGATTCTTATGTTTGTTATCATAATGGAAATATAATTGGGAGCTGTGATTTATTTATTCATAATGGTGTTGCCAAAATTGAAGATTTTGCTGTTAGACCAAAATATCAGCGAAAGGGGTATGGCACAAGTATTTTAAAAGCTTTAATTGGTAATTCAATAAAAGAGAATTGTCATACTATTTATTTAATTACTGATGAAGATGATACACCAAAAGAAATGTATGAAAAAATAGGATTTGATAAAGTTGGAGAAAGAACAGAGTTATTTTTAAAACTGTAGAAGTTTTCAATATTATTAAAGTATAAGTTAAAAGGTAGTAATAATGTGATATGCGATTACTACTTTTTAGCCGCGTTAAAACTATTTTAACAAAGCCTATTTTTATTGTATGTAGTATAGTCCTTATGGTAGTATAAGTCATACATATAGTTAAAATAATACTAAAGTTTTAAGTAGGTAATACCGATAATATTAAAAGTACTATATTTTGAAGTACTATTAATATTATCGGTATAAACTTATATTAGGAGGTAATACATATGAAAAAATCTAGAACAAGAATGATAGCATTAGTAGGGGGGGCAGTTTTAACATTAAACTTATGTACTCCAGTATTATCTAATGCACAAACAAAGTCAGTAACTAAAACTGATATAGTTTCAAAAGTAACTACAACTAAGCAAGCGATAGCACAAAAACAAGCAGAGTTACAAAAGCAACTTGAAGCTAAGAAACAAGAGGTAGCAATAAAGCAAGCAGAGTTACAAAAACAACTTGCTGCTAAGAAGCAAGAAGTAGCAATAAAGCAAGCTGAATTACAAAAGCAACTTGCTGCTAAAAAGCAAGAGGTAGCAATAAAAGTATCTCAATTAAAAGGTAAAAATACAGAACAAAAAAGAGCAGAGCTACAAAAGCAATTTGAAGCTAAGAAACAAGAGGTAGCACAAAAGCAAGCTGCATTACAAAAGCAACTTGAAGCTAAGAAACAAGAGGTAGCGATAAAGCAAGCTGAGTTACAAAAGCAGCTTGAAGCTAAGAAACAAGAGATAGCAATAAAGCAAGCTGAGTTACAAAAGCAACTTGCTGTACAGAAGTAAGAAATAGAGCAAAAATAAACTACGTAGTAATGTAAGTTCCAACATTTATTATTTTGAATATAGAGTTTTAGTTTAATATATGAAAACGATATCATCAAAAAGATAACAGAGTAAAGATAATAAAAAAATAGGAGCTTATGCTCCTATTTTTTATATGAAAATTTCAGGTTCATGCCTAACTGTACTAAAATTATCAATTAAGAATTGAGTGATTTTAATAAATGCTTCATGATTTATAGACTTAGCATCTACAGGACATATTTTGACACAACTACAACATTTTATACATTTTGTAGCATCTGTATCCATAAAGTTACTAAAATTAATAGCACTTGTTGGACAATGCTTTACACAAATTCCACAATTTATGCAATTGTCGTTAGCTTCAGGTGCCATTGGAACATTAGGCTTTCTTTCTTTATATGGGAAATTCCCTTTAACAATAAGCTTTGGTATTTGAGCATAATCTTTAATATTGTTTGATTTTGCTTTGATATCCATACCAAATTTTAAGGCAGCCTCTAAATCATTAATATCAGGTCTTTTTGTAGCCAACTTTGCAGTATATGAATGTTCACCGATAAATGCACCACCAGCAATACCAATAAAACCATTTCTTTCAAAAGTATCTTTTAATTCTAAAAGTGCATCATCATAATCTCGATTTCCATAAACAACAATAAATATTGCAGGTGTATTATTTCCTTTTACCCTTTCAAAATAATCAATTAAAAAGCCTGGAATTCTACCAGAATATACAGGTACACCAACTATAACTAAATCATCACAGTCAAAAGTAAGGTTATTTTGTCTATTATTTATTAAAGTGATATCGTATTCTTTAACTTTGTCACTTATACCCTTGGCCACTTTTTTAACAACCTTGGCTGTTGTATCAGTTGCACTAAAATAAAGTAAGTTTAATTGTTTATTCATAATATTTCTCCTATATTTATATTTGAAATTTTTTTCACACTAAGTTTTGATATATTCCATTTACATTCTAATTATAACATTAATCCTAGTAACTTAGGCCAAAATATCAGCGTAAGGGATATGACACAAGTACTTTGAAAGCTTTAATTGACATTTTAATAAAAGATCACTATCACCTTCAACATTGGGAAAGAAATCGTAGATCATTGAATTTTATTAACATTACAAAATTGTAAGGTTAATGAAAGATAAATAAATATGTAGATTTTATTATTTAGTATAAAATACATAGTATAAGATATATGGAGGAGATAAAAATGAAAAACATATTAAATGTAGACAAAATAGAAAAGTATTATGGAAACAAAGAAAACATAACAAAAGCAATAGACAATATAAGCTTTAGAGTAGATGAAGGGGAATTTGTTGGAATAATGGGTCCATCAGGTAGTGGGAAAACTACTTTATTAAATTGTATATCAACAATAGATTCTGTATCTACTGGAAACATAATAATAAACGATCAAGATATTACTAAGTTAAAGTCAAAAGCATTAGATAAGTTTAGACAAAATGAATTAGGTTTTATATTTCAAGACTTTAATCTACTAGATACTTTAACAGCTTATGAGAACATAGCATTGGCGTTAACTATAAAAGGTGAAAATCATAGCAATATAGATGGAAAAATAAGAGAAGTAGCTAAATACTTAGAAATAGAAGAAGTTTTACAAAAGTATCCATATCAAATGTCTGGAGGGCAAAAACAAAGAGTAGCATCAGCTAGAGCAATAGTAACTAATCCATCATTAGTCCTTGCTGATGAACCAACTGGAGCACTTGATTCCAAATCAGCTAGATTATTACTTGATAGATTTGAAAGCTTAAATCAAGACTTAAATACTACAATTCTTATGGTTACACATGACGCATTTACAGCAAGTTATGCTCATAGAATTTTATTTATAAAAGATGGAAAAATCTTTAGCGAATTAGTAAGAGGAAATGACAGTAGAAAAGAATTTTTCAATAGAATTATAGAAGTAATAACTTTACTTGGGGGGGATGACAACGATGTATTCTAAGATTGCTTTAGGTAATGTAGGGAAAAGTTTTAAAGATTATACAATATACTTTTTAACACTTACATTAGCTGTTTGTATATTCTATACTTTTAACTCTATAGAATCTCAAAAATCCGTTATACAGATGAATTCAGGAACACAAAGTTATTTGGAAGTTTTAACAAAAGTTATATCATATATGTCTGTATTTGTATCTATAATATTAGGTGGATTAATATTATACGCAAGTAACTTTTTAATAAAAAAGCGTAAAAAAGAACTTGGTATATATATGACATTAGGTATGGGAAAAGGAAAAATTTCTAGGATATTAGTTTTAGAAACTTTAATAGTAGGAACTATGTCGCTTATAAGTGGGTTGTTACTAGGAATTGTATTATCTCAGGGATTATCTGTATTTACATCAAAATTATTCGATGTAGCTATGAGTGAGTATAAATTTATAATTTCAGCTAGTGCTATAGGAAAAACTATCCTTTACTTTGGAATAATATTTTTACTTGTGATGATGTTTAACACAATAATAATATCAAGATATAAAATAATAGATTTATTAACAGCAGGTAGAAAAAATGAAAATATTAAATTTAAAAATCCTATAGTATATTTAATTACATTTATATTATGTTTAATTTCTTTAGGATCTGCATATTACTTAGTATTAAAAGTTGGACTAGATCCAAAAAATCCTTTATTTGCTGCATCTATAGGATTAGGAGTGTTAGGAACACTATTAATCTTCTTTAGTTTAGCAGGGTTTAGTTTATATATAACTAAAAAAAGTAAAAAAATATATTTCAAAAACTTAAATATATTCATAATAAAACAATTAAATAGCAAGATAAATACTAATTTTATATCAATGACTGTAATATGTTTAATGTTATTTTTAACTATGGGTATCCTTTCAACAGGTATAAGTCTTAAAAATGCTTTAGAAGCAAGCCTTAAAGATACAACACCATTTGATGCAACAGGTATTATGTATTTGTCAGAAGATAATAAAATTAATTCTGTAGAGCAATCATTTAAAAATATAGGATTTAATGATTACAAAACACAAAATTATAGTGAATACACTGAATATGACCTTGGAGAGAGTATAGGTAGTTTTATAAACTCAAATACCAAGGATAAAAAAGTATTAAATAGTATGAATGCAAGCATTATAAGTATTTCAAAATATAATGAATTAAGAGAGTTAGAAAATAAGGAAACATCAAGTTTAAATGATAATGAAGTTTTAATTACTTCAAACAATGATAAAATGATAAAGATTTTAGGTGAATTTTTAGATAATAACGACAGCGTTAAAATAAAAGAAAAAAGCTATAAAATTAAAGACAATAAAGTTATAGTTGAACCTCTTCATACAACTGGGATTAAGGATAATATAATTACAGTTGTAGTTGATGATAATTTAGTTAAAAACTTAGAACCTAAAAGTGTGTACTTTAATGTTAATTTTGTAGAAAGAGACAAAGATAAAATAGAAAGCCAATTTGAAAAAATATTTGAAAAATATAAAAATGGAAAAGTAGATTATAATAAAGCTGGATTTGTAAATGGAAATACAAAACAATTAGTTTACGCTGAAAGCAAAGGTACGACAACAATAGTTTTATTTGTAGGAATATATTTAGGAATAGTATTCTTAATATCTAGTATGGCAGTACTTGCTCTTCAACAATTATCAGAAGCTAGTGATAGTATAGATAGATATAAAGCTTTAAGAAAATTAGGTGCAAATGATAAGATGATAAATAAAACAATATTTACACAAACATTAATATACTTTACTTTACCAATAACTTTAGCATTTGTACATGCAGTAGTTGGAATAAAAGTAGCTAATGATTTTATAGCTATGTATAATAGTCCTAATATAGGTGCTTCATCTTTAATTGCAGCTTTAGTGTTTATATTAGTATACCTTGGATACTTCTATTCAACTTATGTAGGCTATAAAAATATTATAAAGAATTCTTAGAAATGAAATGTTTTTATTAAAGAGAAGTAAGAAGATTAACTTGAAAAAATCAATAAAGAGACTAAGGAGATGAGATAGATTTGTTTTTACACAAATCTATCTCATCTCCTTTTTAATTGCCATAATTAAATCACCTGATTTTTGGCTAAATAAGAACTTATACTATCGGTATGCTTTCTCATCTAAATTTGAATATCAAGATTTATTTAAAGTTTTTCTAAGAATAATAGAAAAAGTAGAGAAATTTATGTATATTCTATTTATTTTCTCTATGAATGATACCTAACAAGTTGGATGAATTTAAAATATAAAAAGGGAGAAAAAATTATCTCCCTTAAAAAGTATTAAATAAAGATTAACAAATTATCCTTTAGTATAAACATCAATAAATACGTCATCATAACCTAGTGATTTTAATTCATTCATTCTTTCCTCAGCATAAGACTTATTATTAAAAGAACCACAAATTACTCTATAAAACGTATTAGGATCAGTAGTGATAGGAGTATATTCAAAGCCAAGATATTTACAAATTCCTTTAGTTATAGCTAAAGCTAAGTTATCTTGCCTTTGAACTAGTATCTTAGAATCATCAACATTATCAATAAATGCCATTTCTATTAAACAAGATCTCATAGTCGTATACTTTAAAACATAAAAACTAGCAGTTTTTAGTCCTCTATTTACCGTATAAGCTCCGGAAGTAATAATTTCATCGTGAACATATTTAGCTAAGTCATTAGTTGCAGTTGAGTAAGAGTATGTCTCAACCCCTTTAGCAGTCCCATTATATGAATTACAGTGTATTGAAACATAGCAATCAGCACCCCAAGAATTAGCAGCTTTTGTTCTTTCATCTAAGGGAACTGTAGTATCTGAAGTTCTGCTAAATTTTATTTCTAAATTTTGAGTCTTTAAAAGAGATTCTACCTTTTTAGCTACAGATAAGTTAATATCTTTTTCTAAAAGATTATTAACACCTACTGCACCACTATCTATACCACCATGACCTGGATCAATAAAAATTTTTTTAGTCATTTTGAACACTCCTAATTAAGTTATATTAGCACTGAAAATAGTACTAGTTTATAATATTTAGAAAATGGTTTATATGTTCTGACTTTTTAATTAATAATTCAAATACAAAAATTATCTGAAAATAAAAAAAATTAAAAATATTTGTTGAATTATGTTTTAAAAAAGCTGAATTCATGGTAATATGTAATTGTAACAACATTAAACTCTAAAGGAGGATTAGAAAATGGGAAATTTAATCAACAAATGGAATCAAATGAGTTTAGTTAAAAGAATTATAATAGGTTTAATAGTTGGTATTATATTAGCGGTAACGATTCCAGATACAGCGAAGCCAATCGTTATCTTTGGTTCATTATTTGTAGGTGCACTAAAGTCGGTTGCACCGATACTGGTATTTTTCTTAGTAATGTCTGCCATTTCTCAACATAAGAGTGGTCAGCAAACTAATATGAAATCAATTATAGTTCTTTATCTTCTAGGTACATTTTTAGCAGGACTTATTGCTGTTATAGTGAGCTTTATGTTCCCGGTAACATTAACACTTGGAGCAGGTGTTGAGAATGTGACGCCACCTGGAGGTGTAGTGGAAGTTCTGAAAGCGTTATTATTGAATGTTGTTGATAACCCAGTAAAAGCACTTTTTAATGCTAACTATATCGGCATATTGTCTTGGGCAATACTTCTTGGTCTTGCATTAAAAAATGCTCCTCAATCTACGAAGACGATGATAGTTAATGTTTCAGACGCATTATCACAAATAGTAAGATGGATAATCAATTTTGCGCCACTTGGTATCATGGGTCTTGTATTTGATACTATTGCTACACAGGGTATAAAGTCTCTACTTAGTTATGGACAATTACTTGTTGTATTAGTTGGATGTATGGTGTTTGTAGCCCTTGTAGTTAATCCAATTATCGCATTTGTAGGTATGCGTAAAAATCCATACCCACTTGTATTCAAGTGTTTAAAGGATAGTGGTATTACAGCATTCTTTACACGTAGCTCAGCTGCAAACATACCTGTAAATATGAAATTATGTGAAGAACTAGAATTGGACAAAGACACTTATTCAGTTTCAATTCCATTAGGTGCAACTATTAATATGGCTGGTGCAGCTATTACAATTTCAGTATTAACACTTGCAGCAGTTAACACTCTTGGAATTCAAGTTGATATGGGTATGGCAATAATCTTAAGTGTATTGTCAGCTGTAAGTGCTTGTGGTGCTTCAGGAGTAGCTGGAGGTTCATTATTACTAATACCACTTGCATGTAGTTTATTTGGAGTTCCAAATGATGTGGCTATGCAAGTAGTAGGTGTAGGGTTTGTTGTAGGGGTTATTCAAGACTCTTGTGAAACTGCACTTAACTCATCAACTGATGTACTTTTTACAGCTGTAGCTGAATTTGCAAAATGGCGTAAAGAAGGAAGAAAAATTAAAATCTAGCTTGTCTAGAAATTGATATAAATATAAGAAATCCAAGGGACAATAACTAATCCCTTGGATTTCTTTTTGTAATTTATGCTGACAATTTATGAAAATAAGATATTATATATTTCTAGAAAAATTCTCGAACTTATATTGCACAAGTTCATTAGCAGCAACCATAGTCATTTTTTCATAACTTAAATTGCTATCCAAGAGACAAATAACTATGAAGATAAAAATATAGAAAATGAAACTATAACACAAGAATATAAATGTAATAAATTTAGAGATTTAACATTTATACTAGAAGGCAATGTAGCGACTAAAAATACCATAAGCATAATATAACAAAATATTACTAAAAAACAAATTATAAAATAAAAAGTAACAAATTTAGAATAAAATGAGTATATTATAATAAGAAGAATATAGAAATCTTCTAAAATTTCATATAAAGGAGAACCACCATGAACAAAAAATGTATGTGCAGTAAATGTAATATAAAGTTCAATAAACCACAAAACTGTAACTGTCAAAATAAATGTAGTATGAATGATATATATATGTTTTTAGGAAAATATACATTTGATTTGTTATGTGAAGTACAGCTACCTTGTGGACATCCAGGATTAAAAGAAAGCTTATGTCTATTAATAGATGGTAAACCATTACCTTGCGGACATCCTACTTTAGATGAAATATTATTGAAAGCATTAGAAAAAGATAAATGTTGTAATTGTTGCAAATGTTGCAAAGATTAAAGTTAAAAAAACTAGTTTAAAGTATAAAGTACTTTGAGCTAGCTTTTTTTATTTCTATTATTAAATTACCTGTCTTTTGCTAAATAAGACCTTAGACTATCTGTATGCTTTCTCATCTGAATTTAAATATCCACATTTACCTAAAGACTTTCTAAGCATCATAGAAAGAGGTAGAGTAATTATCATACCCATAGAAGAACTCATCAAAGAACTTGGAATATTTAAAAGAGCAGCTTCAAAACTACCTATAACAATAGTCCACGCACCAATGTATCCAACTAAAGTTCATAAAGAAGCAACAAATAATGCAACTATATTTAAAGATAATTAATATCATAAGAGGCTATTTGTTACCTCTAAGAGATATCAAAAAAATTATACAATAAGTATGATACAATTTATATAAAGTAACTTAAGTACAAGGAGGAAAATAATTTGAAATTTGAATTAATAAAAGCTAGTAATAAACTTGAAGAACAATATTTTGAATTTGCTAATGAATGGAATGAATATGGAGAATTAATAATTCCATCTTCTGCAAGATTATTCGATCTGAGTTATAACTCATGGTTAGAATGCACTTATAAACTTGAAAATAAAGATACTTGTCCTTCTAATTTAGTACCTGCTTATACATATTTTTTAATAGGAGAAAATCAAAAAATTATAGGAGCTATAAATATCAGATGTTATTTAAATGATTATCTTTTAAATTTTGGTGGCCATATAGGCTATGGGATTCGCCCATCGGAGAGAAAAAAAGGATATGCATCTCTAATATTATCTTTATCATTACCCATAGTAAAACAACTTGGAATTGATAAAGTATTAGTTACTTGTAAGAAGGGGAATTTAGGCTCTGCAAGAACAATTATCAATAACGGTGGGGTATTAGAGAATGAAGTTGTTGAAGGTGATGAAATAATTCAAAGATATTGGATAGAAATTAAATAAATAAAAATAGTATGTTAAATAAAGTTATATATTATGCTAATAGAACGTATTTTTCTAAATTAATATATTGAGGAGGAGATATTTTTTGAATTCAAAGAGAATCATAATAAAATCTACATAGTCTATTATTAAAATATATCAAAAGGGGGGAGGATCATAATTTATCACAATAAAGTCTAACATAACTTAAATAATAAATCAAAGCCCTCGATTACTAGGGCCTTGATTTTATAAAAATTAAAATTGCCTAGTAGGAATAAATACTATAAAAAAATAAAAAGATACTCAAGAAAAATTAATCAGGCGCTGAAAAAACAAAGAATATTATACAATCCGGATAGTATGGACCAAAAGACCAATATCGAACATTCCTTACTCTTGATAACCGAAATCAACTCCATAATGGAAGTTGCGATACCAGCAGCAAATATTAAAAATAAACCAATTTACTGAGAAAAAGAAAATGTAGAACAATCTATTTTTTTTCTCAGAACTTATTAATAGAAAAATTACTTAATTCAAAAATTTCTTTAGAAATTAATCATAAAATTGTTTGATTCCCTTATAAAGTATCTTTGCATCTATGCCTAGATATCTTGCATATAACCAAACCAGTGGGCTTCGTAATCTACCTCTAGAACAGCCTATAACAATACACTTAGTTTTATAACTAGAAATTTCTATTAAAGTTTTCTTTAAACTTTTATGTCGCATAACAAATCCATAAACAACAATGAATCCTGCTAATTTTTTATGTCTATGTAGAAAATTATGTTCTTGTTTAGTTATTAAATGGTTGTTATATTTTAAAATAGGTGTGAGAGTATATTCTTCTTTTGTTCTTACATCAAGAGTTGGTTGATACTGTTTTATATCTTTATAACTGATAAAAGCCTTTGGATAATATTTTTCTAAAAATTTGCCTATTGTTATTATGCAAATCTCCTCCTATTATAATTAATTTTTAATAATATGAACTTTGAAATAATGTACTAATGTTATCATAATAATTCGTATACATCAATTAAATCTTACTGTATTTGTAAAAAATAATTTATGATATCGGCATATTTAAGTTATAAATCTGTTTTCAATAAAAGACAACAATTAAAATAATTATTTTAAAATAAAGATTATCCATGTAATATAAAGTGACTAAATAGTTTTGTGACAAAGTCACATAAATATATCTAAATATCTTATATAATTAAAATATGCATAAGAATAAATATAAATCGAGGAGGTAATAAATATGAGTGGACACAAGTTTGATGTAAAAAAGCTTGAAAAATTAAATAATCCTAAAAGATTAGAGATGATAGAACTAGGAAAAATAGTTGATGAATTACAATTATTATCAGAGAGTGTATTATTGGATATAGGTGCTGGAACAGGAATATTTTCAGAAGAATTATTAGATTTATTACCAGATTCTCAGTGTTATGCCTTGGATATATCTAAGGAAATGATTGAATGGATTAATCAAAATCGTGTACCTAAACTAGAATCAAGACTTAAGACAAAATTAATGGATGAAAATAATCTTCCATTAGAAGACAATATAGCAGATTTAGCATTTATGATAACAGTTCATCATGAATTAGAAGATGGTGCAAAGTTACTTAAAGAACTCAAAAGAGTATTAAAAAAAGATGGGAAAGTTTTAATATGTGATTGGAAAGAAGGATGTCATCATCATTTTGTTAAGAAAGAAAAAATTATAGAGGATTTGAAATTAGCAGGGTTTAATAATATAAAAGAAATAGAAGCATCAGAAAAATTAGTATGCTTAGTAGGTGTGATAAATTATAACATTTAATATAAAAGTTATAAAAGGCTATAGTCTAGAATGTCGACTATAGCCTTTGGTTCGTAATTTAATAAAATTGAGATTATTTTTCTTATCTTCTGTACACTGTCTAATAGATTCACTTAGTATTGGTAATTCACAGTATTTCATCCATTTATTTAAACTAATTTTTGAATGTGCATAGATTTGTATAAATATATAATTTTTGATGTGATTATAATTGCACCAAATATGCCACAAGTATGCCCTAGATTTACGGAGATTTAAAAATCTTAGAAATATATAATAAGAATATGAATTAAAGAAAAAACAAAAATGCAAATCTAGGAGGATAGATAACTTGAGAAAACAAAAATCAAAAAACATAAGATTTATAATACAAATAACCATACTTATAACAGTTATAATATCAGCTATAAATCACCAATTAATGGAATTGGGTAAATCTATACCATGGGTTTCAGAATCCCTATTTCACTATATATGCCCTACCTGTGGAGTGACAAGTATATATCAATTCTTAACATCCTCTACATTATGGGTAGATAAAATTAAAAGTACCTTAGGAATAGTGATAGGAATATCAATAATATTAGCTATAGTAATTGGACCAGTTCTATGTGGATTTATATGTCCTTTTGGAGCAATACAAGATTTAGTAGCAAAGATAGGTAAAAAGCTATTCAAAGGAAAGTACAACAAATTTATACCTAGCGATTTAGATAACAAATTAAAATATATAAGATATGTAATGTTAATAGCGACTGTGATATTAACAGCATCTTCAGGGGTTATTTTAATAGAATCACTTAATCCATACCATGCATTTTTAGGTATATTTGATGCTAAGCCAATTAGCTTAATAGGAGTGTTAATACTATGTTTAATAATATTAACTTCTTTATTTATACAAAGACCATGGTGTAAATACTTATGTCCATATGGAGCATTTTTAGGTATATTTAACAAGTTTAAGGTATTTAGAGTAGCTAGAGAAAAATCTAGTTGTATAAATTGTAAAAGATGTGATAAACAATGTCCAATGGGAATTGAAGTACATTCTATAAAAGTAGTAAGAGATGTAAGATGTATATCATGTTTAGAATGTGTAGATAAAAATGTATGCCCTAAAGCAAATACCATATCTTATACATCTAAAGATATACAAGACGAAGAAGTATTAAATAAGATGTAGAAAACTATATGATGAGTGTAAATTTTAAAATAAGGAGATAATCTAAGATGAAAAATAGTAGAAATAAAGTAATAGCAGGAATGGTATGTGGGCTTATAGTTGGTTCGATAGGAACTAGTTTTGCAGGAAACTTCCAGGCTATTAAACAAACTAATATTGCAAGCTCTCAAGATACACCTCAAGAAATGACACCAGAGGAAATGACACAAGAAGAATTTGAAGAAATGCTGAAAAATAAAGGAGACAAAGGTGCGGGACGAAGAGGTCATCATGAAGGATCAGGTTCACTACAAACTGATGAAAGTGTAGATGTTGCTAGTGGAAATTATAGTGATGGAACTTACGAAGGAGAAGCTTCAGGATATGGGCCTAATTTAAAAATACAAGTGAAAGTATCAAGTGGGAAAATATCAGATATAGAAATAGTTAGTCATAATGAAACACCAGGATTTTATGAAACAGCATTTGAAACTGTACCAAGTGAGATAATACAAAAACAAAATACAGATGTAGATACTGTATCAGGGGCTACTTATAGCAGTGTAGGTATAATAAATGCAGTAAATGAGGCTCTTAAAGAAGCAACTAATGAACAATCAAATTCGGATACGTCAGCACAGTAAAATAACGCAATATTAGGAGGAATATTTGTATGAATAATTTCATAGACAGTACAGAATTTATTTTCAATACAAATGTACATCAAAGAATATGTACAAATGGTGTAGATGGTAGTTTAATATTAGATAAAGCAATTAAACTTATGAAAGACTTTGAGAATAAATTAAGCTTTTATAAAGAAAATAGTGACGTAAATAAAATTAATAAAAATGCTGGAAAAGAATTTGTAAAAGTATCAAAAGATACCTTTGAAATAATAAAAAAGTCTAAGTTTTATTCGCAAATAACAAATGGCCTATTTGATATAACTGTTGGTCCATTAGTTAAAGAGTGGGGAATAAATACACCTAATCCTAAAGTTGTTGGTGATAACAGAAAACAAGAATTATTGGCATTAGTAAATTATAAAGATATATTACTAGATGAAATAAACTCAAGTATAATGTTAGCAAAGAAAAATCAACAAATTGATTTAGGTGGAATAGCAAAAGGATATATAGCAGATAAAATAATAGAACTTTACAAAGAAAACAATGTAACATCAGCAATAATAAATATAGGTGGAAATATAAAACTGCTAGGTAAAAAAGATAATGCTAATTTATGGAATGTAGGAATTTTTGAACCTAAAAAACATAGTAAAAATATTATATTTTCAATGTCTTTAGAAAATTTATCTATAGTAACATCAGGAGCATATGAAAGAGCTTTTATGTACAATGATGAGTTGTACCACCATATATTAAATCCATGTGATGGAGAGCCTGCAAAAACAGATTTAAAAAGCATAACAATTATAAGTAAAGAATCTATAGAAGGGGATGCATTCTCCACACCACTATTTATAATAGGAAAATATAAAGCTTGTGATTTTATAAAAAAGAATAATATTAGTGCTATAATGATTACTGAAGATGATGAGGTTATAATTACTAAAGATTTAATAGAAAAGTTTAATTTATTTAGTGATTATAAAGTATTAACTTTTTAAATATTATTTCATTAAATTTATAAGATATTCTATTTCAAAATTAGAAATAGCATATCTTTGCATATTATTATAGTTAAATGCTATAATTAATTTAAAATAATATGGAGGTATATAATTGTCAAAACTAATATATATTGCAGATGATGAAACTAATATAAGAAATTTAGTTAAAACATTTCTTGAAAATGATGGACATACAGTAGTAGCTTTTGAAAATGGAGATTTATTATTAGAAGAATTTAATAAAAAAGAATGTGACCTTGTAATATTAGATATTATGATGCCAGGATCAGATGGGTTTGAGATATGTACTAACATAAGAAAAAAAAGCACAGTACCAATTATAATGTTAACAGCAAGAGACAGTGATATAGACTATATAATGGGAATAACTTTAGGAAGTGATGATTACTTCACAAAGCCATTTAGTCCAATGGCTCTTGTAATGAGAGTAAAAGCAATGTTTAGACGAATTGACTTTGAAAAAAATCAAAATAGAAAAAATGAAAATAGTGAACTTGAATTTGGAAATATTACTATAAATATAAATAATAAAATAGTAAGTTGCAACGACAGCAATATAGACGTAACACCTAATGAGTATAATCTTTTAACTTACTTATTTGAAAACAAAGATAGAGCAGTATCTAGAGAAGAACTGTTAAATAAAGTTTGGGGGTATAACAGTGAAATAGAAACTAGAGCAGCTGATGATACTGTAAAAAGACTTCGTAAAAAAATAGTAAACACTAATGTTTCAATAGAAACAGTATGGGGATTTGGATTTAGATTAAAGGAGAACTCATAGAATGAGTAAAAATACTAAAAATAAAACTAGTATAAAAATAAGAATTTTAAGAAGTATATTAATACTAATAGGAATAATATTTTTAGGAATAGGTTTATCTTTTAATTTATTGGTAAACAGCTATATAGAAAATAGCTCAAATGAACAATTAAAAAAAGCAACTGAGTTAGTTGAAAACTTCGATAACAGTTTAATTTCAATTGAACCTAATGAAAAAAAAGCTTTACCAAAAGAGTATGAGCTACATGAATTTTATAAAGAACAACCAAATGATTTCCCAGACTTTATGAAAGGCGTTCAAAAAAAAGTAAAAATGGCTAAGATGGAGTCTGATGCAGAAGCTATCGTAATAGATGAAGATTATGAATTAGTATTTCCAACAAGAGAAGAAGATTTTCTAAAAGATATTAATGAATATGAACTAATATTAAAAGAAATAAAAGCTAAGAAAATAAATTTAAATTCAGGGGAAACATTTAAAATATCGACTAAAAGAGGCAATTATTATACTTCACTTTTAAAGATAAAAAGCATCGAGAATGTTGAAGATAGTTATTTAGTTTTATTTATAGATATATCAAATACTTTAAATTTAGCTAAACAAATAAATACACTATTTATGTTAGTTATGTTTTTAGCAGGAATACTTTCAATTTTTACAGCAGTAATATTATCTAATAAGATTGCAAAACCAATACAAGAGCTTAGTAAGTTTGCTAAAAATATTGGACAAGGCAATTTTAGTAAGTTTGACTTTGATTTTGCAGATAAAGAATTAAATGAATTATCTCAAATAATGAATAAAAGTGCAGAATATCTAGATAAGTATGATAAAGAGCAAAAGATATTTTTCCAAAATGCATCCCATGAACTAAGAACACCTCTAATGTCTATTAAAGGATATGCAGAAGCTATAAAATATAATGTAATAGACAAAGATAGTGCAAGTGATGTTATTTTAGAAGAAAGTGATAGGCTAAGTGAAATGGTTGAAGATTTATTATACATATCTAAAATTGATAATATAACCAAAGACTATACAGTAGTAGAATGTGATATTAGAGAAGTATTATCTAATTGTACTTTAAAGCAAAAAGCTAGGGCTATTAATAAAGGCATAGAATTTAAATATGATTTTTCTGAGGAAGAAGTCTTATTAAAATGTGATGAGAAAAGTATCTCTAGAGCTTTCTTAAATCTCATAGAAAATGCGCTTAGATATGCAAATAGTGTGATAATAATAGGGTGCAAACATTATAATAATAAGGTAGTAATATATATAGAAGATGATGGTAATGGAATTAAGGAAGAAGATTTAAATCATATATTTGATAGATTTTATAAAGGAGAAAAAGGTAAACATGGTATTGGACTTTCAATCGTAAAATCTATTATTAATAAGCATAGTGGTAGAATCTATGCACAAAATAGTGATTTAGGAGCAAAATTCACAATAGTATTTGATTCCCAAGAGAAATAATGATTGGAAAGTTATTTATAAGAATAGTAGTTTAGTTGAATTCAAATAAATTTAAATCCTAAGCATGTAGAAAATATAGGTATAGTCACAGAAGTATTTAGGGTGGTAGAATACTATAAAAGGAGGATTGACATGAGTAAAAATGAAAATTTAAAAACTAAATTTAGATATATAAATTTAATTTTTGTTGCATTATGGCTTGTTCTTATATTTTTAGTAAGTAAATTTAATTTATCTTATAAGTTTATGATAATTGGATTTGTTTTTTTAACGTTAATAGAAGGACTTATTTGTGCATATTTAAGAAAAGATAAAAAATATGAATAAAAACCTTTTTGTAATAATAAGTGACCTATTTATAGGATAAACTAGTTGTATGTAAAGAAATAGATAAGTATAGTAAAAATAAGGAGTAACGAAAAGTTACTCCTTATTTTTTATTTTTATAATATTCTAAGATAGACTTTTTCAAGGCATAAATGCGGCAGGACAAAAAGTTGTAGGTATGGGTGCGGATAGTGTGCCATTAAATAATGTTCTTACACCAGACATTTT
>NZ_JBXKIW010000057.1:0-82308 GCF_056995035.1 Romboutsia sp.
AAAGAGGATACACCTGTTCCCATTCCGAACACAGAAGTTAAGCTCTTTAGCGCTGATGGTACTTGGTGGGCAACTGCCTGGGAGAGTAAGACGTAGCCACGTAATCTTTTTTTGTGTGTAAATTTATTGAACTAGGATAAAATATCCTAGTTTTTTATAGCACATAGGAAATTATCTTCATTTTAATATTGTGGATAAATATAATTTTCGTATATGTGCTTCAAAAAAGTATTCCTTATAAGTCTTCAATTGAAGACTTTTTTATATTTTAAGGTATTATAACTTATCTGATTTGTGGATAAGTTATAATATCAACCGCTAAGCTTGAGCAACGGACCTGTCTTTTAGGTCATTGGCGACATGAGTGAAGCGAATTTTTTTATTTGAAAAATAATAAATTTACTAATTTATTAAAACATGTTAAGATATTATAAATGTTGAATTATGAAGAATACGGCATTATAAGGGGGAAAAATATTGACATTACTAAAAAAGACTATAATAAGTACAATGACGTTATGTTTAGCAATAGTAAATATAACTAGCTTAACCTTTGCAAACCCAAATATAGAAAATCATCAAATACAAGAAGCTATAAATCAAACAGAGCCATTTGTAATTACAGATGATATAGAAATACAAAAGAAAAAATCAGATATTTCTTCAGAACAAATTGTAATTGATTATTTAAGTAAACTAGAAACAACATCAACTTTTAAGCTTAAATTGAAAGAAAATGATGAAAAAGATGAGCAGGTAATAATAAGATTACAACAATACATCAATAACATACCAATATATGGTTCAGATATAGTAGCTTGTGTAGACTATAGTGGAAACATAAAATCAATTTCAGGATATATAGAACCAACATCAGTAACATTAGAAGATTTTAAATATAAATTGAATATAACAAAAGAACAATCAATAAATATAGCAACAAATAAACTTAAAGCAACAGGAAAGAAAGATATAGAGTCAGAATTATATGTATATAAAAATCAAGACAAATATACACTTGCATATAAGGTTGATATAAAAGTATTAGGAAAAGAATTACACAATCAAACTATGTTCATAGATGCTAAGGATGGAAATATAATACAGCAATATGAAAATGTAAACAAGATAGTTAAAACTAACATAACTAAGGCAAAAGGCGTATTTGGAGATGAAAAAGATATACAAGTAGTATACAAGCAAGGTGAATCAAATTTTAAAGATGGAAATTATTTTATAGATAAAACAAGAGGAATGACTCCAATACAAACAGTTGATGCAAATGGACAATACTACTCTATATATAATATGATTAATTCTGTTGAAAATTATACAAAATACTATAGCGAAAATTTACAACAAAGTGATGGAAAGTTTGTAGACGCACATTACTATGCAGGAAAAGCCTATGATTTTTATTATAATAAATTTGATAGAGATGGATTAGATGGAAAAGGGAAAAAACCAGTTGTATTTGCAAACGTAGATATGCCTGGAAATGCTTTCTCTACACAAATTGATGGGAAAGATGTTTTAGCTTTTGGAAATGGAGATTTATATACTTATGATTCATCAGGTTCAATAGATATAGTAGCGCATGAATATACTCACTCAATAACAACGAATACAGCAGGATTAGAATATGTTTCTCAATCAGGTGCTATAGATGAAGCTTATGCAGATATATTTGGAACTTTAATAGAACATAGCTATAAAACTGACTTTAACTGGATTATGGGAGAAGACTTTCTAAAATATGGATATATAAGAGACTTAAGTAATCCAGAAATAGATCATGTAAGCAAGTTAAAGGTATGTAATAAATCTCATGCACATGATTTAAGCTGTGATAATAACTATGTTCATGATAATAGTGGAGTGATATGTAAATTAGCATATCTAATATCACAGGGAGGCACTAATGATAATATTAGTGTTAAAGGTATTGGAGAAGAAAGAATGGGTGAAATTTTTTATAATGCTCTTACAGAAGGATTATATTCTCAATCAGACTTCAAACATTTAGGTGAAGTATTATTATCAAAAACTCAAACTGATAGTGAAAAAGAAACAATAGAAAATGCATTAAAATCAGTAGGAATAATACCTAAATACGATGTTACTACAAATGAACTAGTAGGAAGCACAAGATATGAAACTGCTATAAAGGTAAGTCAAAATGGATGGAGTGCAGCAAATAGCGTAGTACTTGTAAATTCAAGCTCTATTGTAGATGCACTTTCTGCTACACCTTTTGCTAAGTCTAAGGATGCTCCTATACTTTTGACGGAAAGTAGTAGCTTAAATGATCAAACTAAAAAAGAAATAGTTAGACTACAAACTAAAAATGTATATGTAATAGGGGGAACTGGTGCAGTATCTGAAAATATAGCTTCTCAACTAAAATCTATGGGATTAACAATTGATAGAATTAGTGGTGAAGATAGATATAAAACTTCACTAGAAATAGCAAAAAGGCTAGGTACTATATCTGAAGTATCTATTGTAAATGGTGTTACTGGTTTAGCTGATGCAGTTTCAATCGCTCCAGTTGCAGCCAATAAAAATATGCCAATAGTACTTTCTTCACCAACGCAAGGAATAAAGATATTTGATGAATTTATAAAAAGTAATAATATAACAACATCTTATATTATAGGAAGTGAAAATGCTGTTTCAAATGAAATAGCTAGTAAATTGCCTAATGCAAAAAGATTAGGTGGTCAAAATAGAAATGAAACAAATGCACTGATAATTCAAAACTTTTATACAAGTAAAGAATTAAATAATATATTCGTAGCTAAAGATGGAATGAAAAATAAAGATAACTTAATAGATGCATTATCAGTAGGAGTATTAGCAGCAAAAGAAAGTTCTCCAGTGGTTATAGTAGGAAATGGATTAGACCCTAAGCAACAAAACTTATTATTATCTAAAAATCCTAAAGAATTAACTAGAGTTGGGGGCAATGGTAATGAGAATGCATTTACTCAACTATTAAATATGTTTAGATATGGATTGGGTTAATTTAAAATAATTAGTTAAAATTAACTTTTGACATAATTTAAAATTCATGATAATATAATACAAGTCAATTAAATATTAAGTAAGCCAGACAATCGCGGGCAGCATTTGCTGCGTGAGGAAAGTCGGAGCTCCATAGAGCAGGGTGCTAGGTAACGCCTAGTGGGAGTGATCCTTAGGATAGTGCAACAGAAAAGAACCGCCACTTATGTGGTAAGGATGAAAAAGTGAGGTAAGAGCTCACTATGGACTAGGTGACTAGTCTCATGTGTAAACCCCACCTGGAGCAAGACCAAGATAGGGCTAAAAGGATGTTGCTCGCATCCTCCGGTTGGTAGGTCGCTTGAGCCTATTGGTGACAATAGGCCTAGAAAGATGATTGTCTAATACAGAACTCCGCTTATAGACTTGCTCAATATTTTGACATGAACACTAGACATTCTAGTGTTTTTTTATTGCATAAATTGAAGAAAAAGCATAAATATGATATATTAAAGATATAATAGTGTAAAATTATGGAGGAAATAAAATATGACAGTTAAAAAAGCAATAATACCAGCGGCTGGTTTAGGGACGAGATTTTTACCCGCAACAAAGTCACAGCCAAAGGAAATGCTTCCAATCGTAGATAAACCAACATTACAATATATAATAGAAGAAGCAATAAATTCAGGAATAGAAGAAATACTTATAATAACAGGTCGTAACAAAAAATCTATAGAGGATCATTTTGATAAATCTGTGGAATTAGAGTTAGAATTAGAACAAAAAGGCAAACAAGAAATGTTAGAAATGGTAAGAGATATATCTAACATGGTAAATATACACTATATTAGACAAAAAGAGCCAAAAGGACTTGGACATGCTATACACTGTGCGAAGAGTTTCATAGGAAACGAGCCTTTCGCAGTATTATTAGGTGATGATATAGTTGATTGTGAAACACCTTGTTTAAAACAACTAATAGGTGCGTATAATGAGTATAAGACAAGCATATTAGGAGTACAGGAAGTAGCTAATGAAGATACTAATAAGTACGGAATATTAGATGTTAAGCACATAGAAGATAGAGTATACAAAGTAAAAGATATGGTAGAAAAGCCATTAGTTGAAGAAGCACCATCAAATGTAGCCATACTTGGTAGATACATAATAACACCAGCTATATTTGATATATTAGAAAATCAAGAACCTGGAAAAGGTGGAGAAATTCAATTAACAGATGCACTAAAGACTCTTGGAGAGCAAGAAGCTATATATGCATATAACTTTGAAGGAAGAAGATATGATGTAGGAGACAAATTTGGTTTCTTAGAAGCAACTATAGACTTTGCTTTAAAAAGAGAAAACCTAAGAGATGATTTAATAAACTACATGAGAAAAGTAGTAAGAGATGCAGATAATAACGCAGAAGCTGTACAAGAAGTAGCTATTGATAAAGAATAATTTTAATTTATTATAGAAAGAGAGTGAAAACTATGGCAGTTTTAGTAACTGGGGGAGCAGGCTATATAGGAAGTCATACTTGTATAGAACTTTTAGAAGCAGGTTATGAAGTAATTATAGTAGATAATTTATGTAATAGCGATAGGATAATATTAGATAAAATAAAAGAATTATCAGGAAAAACTCCTAAATTCTATGAAATAGATATAATAGAAAAAGATAAACTAGAAGTAGTATTTAAAGAAAATAAAATTGATTCAGTAATACACTTTGCAGCATTTAAAGCAGTAGGAGAATCTGTTTCTATGCCATTAGAGTATTACACAAATAATTTAATAAATACATTAGTGTTATTTGAATTAATGAAAAAGTATGATATAAATAAATTTGTATTTAGTTCATCGGCAACAGTTTATGGGGATCCACATACATGCCCTATACTAGAAGAATTTCCGTTATCAGTTACTAATCCTTATGGAAGAACAAAACTGATGGTAGAAGATATGATAAGAGATATATGCCATGTAGATAAATCATTAGACATAGCTATACTTAGATATTTTAATCCAATAGGAGCACATAAAAGTGGTAAAATAGGTGAAGAGCCAAATGGAGTGCCTAACAACATAATGCCATATATAACTAAAGTAGCTGTAGGACAATTGCCATATCTAAATGTATTTGGAAATGACTATCAAACACATGATGGAACAGGTGTAAGAGATTATATACATGTATTAGACTTAGCTAACGGACATGTTAAGGCATTAGAAAAATTATCAGAAAATCCTGGATTAGTTACATATAATTTAGGTACAGGTAAAGGATATAGTGTACTTGACTTAGTAAAAGCATTTTCAAAAGCTAGTAATATAGAAATACCATATAAAATAGCATCAAGAAGAGAAGGAGATATAGCTACTTGTTATGCAGATCCTACAAAAGCTGAAAAAGAGTTGAAATGGAAAGCTAAGTATTCAATAGAAGAAATGTGTCAAGATTCATGGAGATGGCAAAGTAATAATCCTAATGGATATAAAAAATAAAATATAATCTATATTAAAAATACTTGTGCTTAAATTGTATACAAGTGTTTTTATTATGGAGATATCTTAGAAAATAAAAATTTAAAAAAGATATTTTAAAAAGCGTCTAAAAACAAGACGCTTTATTTTTTTGCAACAAATTATTTTGAATAAAAACAAATAAAAGCTACAAAAGTGTTGAAAATACAAGGATTTAAGGGGAAAAAGATTAAAGGGAAAATCTTAAAAAAGTCTAATTATTAAATATTGTAGAGGGGGAGGGTCGATGGATAAAAAAATAAAAAAGTATCTAACTATAATATTTACATTAGTACTAGTAATAGCAATATCAGTACCAACAATGCCATATGTAGAAGCAGCAAGTAAACATATGATAATAATCAATACCAAAACAAATAGATTAGGATACTATGTAAACAATAAACTGGTAAAAGAATTTGCAGTAGCAACAGGAAAAAAAAGCACACCAACACCAACGGGTAAATGTAAAATAGTAAATAAAATAAAGAATAGACCATACTACTCAAAAGGAATACCAGGAGGAAGTCCAAGAAATCCTTTAGGAGACAGATGGTTAGGGTTAAGTATAAATGGAACTTTTGGCACAACGTATGCGATACATGGAAATAATAAGGAAAGTTCAATAGGAAAGCATATATCAGGTGGATGTATAAGAATGCATAACAAAGAAGTAAGATGGCTATTTGATCAAATACCAAATAAAAGCGATGTGATTTTAAAATACACAGACCAAAGTTTTAAACAAATTGCAGCAGGTTATGGAATAAAATTAGAAGAAACAAACAAACCAAACAAACCTAACCCACCAAAACCATCAATAAAAACAGGTTGGGAAAATAAAGATGGTAAAACATATTACTATAATTCAAAAGGACAAAAAGTAACAAGCTGGCAAATAATAAACAGTAAAAAATATTACTTCGATTCAAATGGAGTAATGCAAAAACAATTTAAGACGATAAATAATCAAACTTATTACTTCGCAGCAGATGGAATAATGAGAAGTGGATGGCAAGTAATAAACGGTAAAAAATATTACTTTGACTCAAATGGACTAATGCAAAAACAACTTAAAACAATAAATAATAAAATGTATTACTTCGGAGCAGACGGAGTAATGAAAACTGGATGGCAAACAATAAATAACAAGAAATACTACTTTACAAATGAAGGATATGCAGTAGTAGGATCAACACAAATAGATGGTAAAACATACTTCTTTGATAACAATGGACAATTAGCATCAGGATGGCAGACTTACAACGGATATAAATATTACTTTGGTAAAGATGGAGTAGCATTAACAGGATGGCAAACAATAGACGGTAAAAAATACTACTTCAATCCAGATGGAACAATGCAACAAAGATGGGAAGAATTAAATGGTAATATGTACTATTTCAATGCAGATGGAAGTATTCAAATAGGATGGGCAACTATAGATGGTAATAAGTATTACTTTAATTCGCAAGGAGCAATGCAAAAAGGATTACAAACAATAGATTCAAAAACATATTACTTCTATGAAGATGGAAAAATGGCTATAAATACAGTTGTAGAAAATGGAATGGAAATAGATGCAGATGGAGTAGTGATAGGACAAAATAGTAATATATAATAAAACAATAGATATTATAAAATAAAGCATTTACTTAAAAAAGTAAGTGCTTTTCTAATTGATATGCACACAAAACTTAGATACAATTACCTTTATATGGAAAAATTAACCATAAATATTTTTGAAAATAACATGAGGTGGAGAATATGTTAAAGAGAAAAAAACAAATAATAGCAAAAGTGATGGCTACAACAATGTTAGCATCAACACTATCATTAACATTTACAACAACAAATGTTAATGCATCACAAACAAAATCAACGGTATCAACTACTAAAATATCAGGGGACGATAGATACGAAACAGCCGTTAAAATAAGCAAAAAACTAAAACCATTATTTTCAAGTCATGCGATAATAGTAAATGGACAAAAAGGAATCGTAGATGCATTAACAGCAACTCCATATGCATCACTAAAAAATGCTCCAATACTTATGACTCAAAGCAACAAATTAAATACTGATACAAAAGAAGAATTAAAAAGACTAAGAGTTAGCACAGTGGATATAATAGGAGGAACTGCTTCAGTATCTAATAATATAAAATCTGAAATAGAAAAAATGGATATAAAAGTAAACAGAATAGCAGGAAACAATAGATATGAAACATCTTTAAAAGTAACAAAAGAGATAGACAAAATATCTGACATAACAAAAATAGCAGTAGTTAATGGAGAAGTGTTAGCAGATGCTGTAAGTGTAGGTGCACCAGCTGCTCAAAATAAAATGCCAATAATATTAGCAAATCCAAAAAAAGGATTAGATGAAGCTACTAAAAAATACTTAGATGATCAATATATAAGCGAATTTTATATAATAGGAGGTAGTGATTCAGTATCAAACGCTACTGAAAATAAATTACCTGGAACAACAGAAAGACTAGAAGGAATAAATAGACAAGATACAAATGCTAGTGTCATAGAAGAATTCTACACAAATAAATATTTAGATAATATATACGTAGCAAAATCAGGGCAAGTAAACCGAGCGGATGAAATAGCAGATGCATTAGCTGTTGGAGTACTTGCTGCAAAAAATAAAAAACCAGTTCTGTTAGTTGGTAAATCATTAGCTAGTAGTCAAAGCGATTTATTAGAAGATAAAAAGTTTACTGAGATAATCGAAATAGGAGATGGAATAAATCCATCAATTTTAGAAAATATAAAAGATACTCAAGATAGCGATAATATTATAAATCATACTAGAAATGCTTATACAGTAGATGAGTTAGAAGACGCATTATATGATGCGAAAAATGGAGATACTATAAACTTTGATCCATATAAAACTATATATGAAGATATAGATTTAAGTAGTGATAAAGATGTAACTGTTAATTTAGAAAGAAAACAAGATGGAGATGTAACAGTGAATATGGAAAATGGCACTTTAAATATACAAGAAGATATAACGGGCAATGTATATGTAAAAGACATTGAAAAGATAAATATTAGCAAATATGTAACTGTTGAACAATTACAAATAAAATCTACTGCTAATGATGCTATTATAGTTAATAAAGGCAGAGTGAAAAAATTTGATGTATTAGCAACCGGTGTTGAAATAAGTGGAAGTGGTGATATAGATATATTAAATAAACGTAAAGATACAGACATTAGTGGAGTAACTGGAAATATAGGAAATATAGACAACAATAACAATAATAATGTAGACGACAATAATATTGTATCACAAGTAACAGTACAAAATTCCAAAGAAATATTAGTGAAATTTAGTCAACCTATAGATAATATTCCAACCATAAGCATAACAGGAGGAATTTTTAATAATAAAATAAGAAAACCAAGAGTAGAATTAAGTGAAAATAAAATGTCTATGACTATAACAGCAGAACAAGGTAAGTACTTTCAAGGAAGCTATGTACTAGGATTATATGATATGAAAAGTAAAGGCAAAACATTAGATACATACAGAAAAATTATAAAGGCAGCTGATAATATAGCACCTACAGTATCAAATATTGCTTATAACAAAAACGATGATAAAATAGAAATTAATTTATCAGAACCAATAGATAGTACAACTGGAATAGTACTTCGAATAGGAGAAAAATATGTAAATCCAGATGCTATAACAGCACCTACGAAAAAGATAACATTTACAAGACCAGAAGGTATAGCACTTAATACTGATGTAGCAATATATGTATCAGGATTAAAAGATGGCTCAGGAAATTCAATGACTTCTTATAATGGAACAGTAAGAATGAAATAAGACAAATTACTCAAATAAGTGATAATACATAAAATATGAAAAAGATAGTTGTAAAGCAAATAGGAAAATAAACCCCTAAAATAAGCACTTACTTAAATAGATATGTCCCCACCAAGTGGACACTTAATATAAGAAATCGCAAGGCATTTACAAACAAAGTAAGTGCCTTGTTTTTAATAGCAATGATATAACAAAAAGTATAGATATGATATAATAATTAATTGAAACAAAAGAAAAGATGAAAACATAAGGAGGATAAGGAGTATGGTATTTAGCAGCTTAGTGTTTTTATTCGTATTTTTTCCAATAATACTAACACTATATTACCTATCAAAAGATAAATACAAAAATAGCCTATTACTAATAACAAGTCTATTTTTCTATGCATGGGGAGAGCCAACATATGTAGTAATAATGATAGCATCAATTATATCAAACTACGTGTTTGGGCTATTAGTAGCAGAAAATAAAAAACAAACTACCAGAAAAATAGGTCTAGTAATATCCATAGTATTTAACCTAGGAATGCTAGGAGTGTTCAAATATGCAGCATTTTTCATAAGTAACATAAACATAGCATTAAAAACAAACATACCAGTACCACAAATAGCACTACCACTTGGAATATCATTTTTCACATTCCAAGCAATGAGCTACGTAATAGACGTATATAGAAAAGATGCAAAAGTGCAAAACAATGTATTTAACCTAGCACTATATATAAGTCTATTCCCACAACTAGTAGCAGGACCAATAGTACGCTACCAAACAGTAGCAGACCAAATACAAGATAGAAAACACACTATAGAAAAATTTGGTGAAGGAATAAATCGATTTATAATAGGGCTAGGAAAAAAAGTAATACTATCAAATGCACTAGGAATGGTAGCGGATAGTATATTTAACACCCAAATAAACAATTTAACAGTAGTATCAACATGGATAGGAATAATAGCATACTCACTACAAATATTTTTTGATTTTAGTGGATATTCAGATATGGCAATAGGGCTTGGAAAAATGTTTGGATTTGAATTTTTAGAAAACTTCAACTATCCATACATCTCACAATCAGCATCAGAATTTTGGAGAAGATGGCACATGAGCCTAGGTTCATGGTTTAGAGACTATGTATATTTCCCACTTGGGGGAAGTAAAAAAGGAACAACAAGAACCTATATAAATTTATTTGTCGTATGGTTTCTAACAGGGTTTTGGCATGGAGCGAGCTGGACATTTATAGTATGGGGATTATATTTTGGAGTACTAATAGGAATGGAAAAAGCATTTTTAGAACAAAAAATACTAAAAAAAGTATACAAACCAATAAGACATATATACCTAATACTAGCAGTAATGATTGGATGGATATTCTTCAGAGCTGATAGCTTTAGCTACTCAATACAATATATAAAAACAATGTTTGGACTAGGAAACAATACACTATACAATGGACAAACACTAGCATATATAAACGATTACTGGTTTGTAATACTAATATCAATAACGTTTAGTATTCCAATAGTAAAATATATACAACAAAAAATACAGCATAAAAATAAAAACATACTACAAAGTAAAACCTACTATATACTACAATCAACAACACTAACAATAATATTATTAATAGTAATATTCAAACTAGTAAACTCGACATATAACCCATTTTTATACTTTAGGTTCTAAGGGAGGAGCACATGAACAAAAGACAAGCAATATACCTAACAGTACCTTTTTTAAGCATAATATTTTTAGTAGGAATAATAAACTTAATAGCAAAGGATAAAGAAATAAGTATAGCAGAAAATAGAAACCTACAACAAATGCCAACGATAGAAAATATAAAACAAAAAAACTTTACCACAACTTTTGAAACATATTATATAGATCAATTTGCAGGAAGAGATAAACTAGTAAAAACAGATATAAAGCTACAAAAAATACTAAATAAATCAACAGTAAAAGACCACTATATAACAGAAGACGGGTGGATATTAGGACTAACAGCAATAACGCCAAAAATGAGAAGTGACTATAAAGAAGACACACAGTTAATAACAAACTATGCAAACAAAGCAAAAGAATTAGGGAAAAAAACATACTACATACCACTACCACATAAAGTAAACACATTAGATTATAAATATCCAAAATACGTAGATAAAAGCTACGGGATGGAAAATAGTAAATTACTAAAAACAATGGTAGGAGAAAAAGGGTTAGAAACGATAGACGTAGGCAAATACTTTGTAGACAACTTTAATAAAAAGCAACTAGAAAATTTTTATTTTAAAACAGATCATCACTGGAATTCAATAGGAGCATACGAAGGATTTAGATATATAGTAGAAGAATTGGACAAAAAAGGGGATATAAATGTAGACCTAGATAAATATAAATATAAAACAAAATATATACGAAATAAAACATTTATGGGATCATATAACAATAATTTATATGGTGTATTTAGCACAGATGAAGACATTCCATATGTTTACATGAATAAAAAATATAACAAACAGTACTATGAAATAAAAAATAAAGAATTTCAAAGAGTAGAAGAAAACTACATTATAGGAGATAAACTAGACCAAGAGAAAATTACCTATGAAGGAGCTTACACAGGCAATCATTCTTATATAAAAATAATAAACAAAAAAGCAATAACAAATAAAAAAGTATTAATAATAAGAGATTCCTATCAAGCGCCACTAACTTGGTTATTTAGTGATATATTTGAACAAGTAGAAATAGTAGACCCAAGAAGTACAGACATGACCTACGATGAAATACTTAAAAAAAGTGACTCAGAAATAGTGATGTTTATGTTTAACAACGGAATGAGTGTATACGATATATTAAGTAAAATATAGTATTAGCATAAGCTAGTGCTATATTTTTATTTGTATACATTTTTATTGGCATATATTTACATGGGTAATATTGCCATAATAATAGAGTTACTATATAATAAAGGTAAAATAAAACAATATATTGTGAGAGATATGTTAAATTCTAATTATGAAGGAGAAAAAAGGATGTTAAAAAGAAAAAAAACACTAGCAATGATGTTAGCTGCGACGATGGTAGCATCGAGCTTAACAGCAGTAAGTGCACTTGAGCCAAAATCAATTGTAAATGATGGCAAACTATCTGGGCAAGACAGATATAAAACAGCAGTAGAGGTAAGTAAAACAGGGTGGTCTAAATCAAACCACGCAATAATAATAAATGGATTAGACGGATTAGTGGATGCACTAACAGCAACACCATATGCAGCACTTAAAGATGCTCCAATACTACTAACAAATAAAGATGCATTAGATACAAACACAGCTAATGAATTAAAAAGACTAGAAGTTAAGACTGTTGATATAGTAGGGGGAACAGGTGCGGTTTCTGATAAAGTAAAATCACAATTAGAAGATATGAACATTACTGTTAACAGAATATCAGGAAAAGATAGATATACTACAAGTTTAGCAGTGGCTAAAGCTATAGATGGTATAACAGATATATCAAAAATAGCAGTAGTAAATGGATTAACAGGATTACCTGATGCAGTAAGTGTAGGAGCACCAGCTGCTGAACAAAATATGCCTATAATACTTGCAAGTCCACAAAATGGAATAGCTAGCTCTAAATCTTTCTTAGATAGCGAAAATATAAGTAAGTCTTATGTAATAGGTTCTAATGATTCAGTATCAGATACTATAAAAAATAGCTTATATGGAACAAAGGTAAGATTAGGTGGAAAAAATAGACATGCAACTAATGCAATGGTAATGGATGAATTTTATTCACAATCAGCATTAGATAATGTATATATATCAAAATCAGGAATGAATAAGAAAAATGAGTTAGTAGATGCATTAGCAGTAGGTGCATTAGCAGCTAAGACTGATGACCCTGTAATGATAGTATCTTCTAATTTAGATTCTGTCCAAGAAGCATTCTTAAAGGAAAAGAAAGTAAGTAAAGTTACTCAAGTTGGTGATGGTATATCTAGTAGTGTTGTACAAGCTATAAAGAACACACAAGTTACGCCGGAAGCTAAGGCTACTAGTGCTAGAAGTATTGATTCTAAGACAGTAGAGATAACTGGAAGTAACTTAGATTTAATAGATAAGACTAAGGTAAGTATGACTAATAATACTGTATCATCATACAGTGTATCAACTGACAAGAATAAAGCTACTCTTAAACTTGACAAAGACTTTGCTGAGGGAAGCAACTCTATATCTATTAATAGCAACTTAGGAAATAAAGTTAACCTTAGCTTTACATATACTAAGCCAAATGTACCTATTACGGAAGTAAGAAGTGTTGAAGCTATTACTAGTGAAGTTGCAGCTAAGATGAGCGGTGTACAATACTTAGAGTTTACTTTAAATGGTGGGACAAAAAAGACTGTAGATGAATTAAAATCTATGGGATATGAAATACAATTTAGAACAAAAAATCCAGGAGTCCTTTATGGAACTAGCACAAAAAATACTGACGGATATTATGTATCAGAGTATGGTAAATTAAATCCAAGCTTAGATGAAAACACTTATAGCTATGATGTAGTTATAAAAAAGGATAAAAAAGAAGTAAAAAGTATTACTAAAGCATTTGATGCTAAAGTAGATACTACTGAATATAAAGAAATAAAGCATGAGCTTAAATTAGGTGATAATGATAATGCTACTGATACAAATCTAGATAATAATATAGTATTAAATAGCAATAAAATGATTATAGGTGAAACAGTAGCAATAGCAAATGTAAAAGCTATAGATAAAGACAATAAAGAATATATAAATCCAACAATGACAATAAAATCTTCTGATGAGTCAATTGTTAAAGTAACAGGAACAAACACTATACAAGCTAAAAGAAACGGAACTGCTACAATAACTATAAAAGTTGGAAAAACTGAAAAAATATTTAGTATAGAAGTTAGAGATGAAGCTCGTAAAGTAAACACTGTATCTTTATCAAAAAGCAGTATAAAATTGTTAAATGGTACAAATGATACTACAGTAGCTACTATAAAAGACCAATATGGAGATTTTATTAAAGGTACAACACTTGTTGTTGAAGATGCAAAAATAAAGGATGCAACTATAGCAACTAAAACAGAAATAACAATAAGTAATGAAAAAGGTGAAAGTACAATAACTATAACAGCACATAGTGCTAACGTTGGTAGTAATGCTAAAATGAATATAAAAAAGGAAGCAGCAGATACAACATCATTAACAAGTATAACTGTAAGTGTAGAAAAGGATGATAGTCAAGCAGCGCCATATTCAAGAAAATTAGAAACACAAGATAATAAAGATGATAAGTTAGATGTATATAGTGCAAATGAAGATAAAGAAATAACTTTAAAGTTAAATAACTATAATAGAAATGGTTATTTATTAAAGCAAGAAACAATAAATGATGGTAATATATACACATCTACAACAGAGCCTACATCTGACGGTATGGGTAATGGAGATTCTAAAATATGGTTAAAAACGACAAATAAGGATGCAGCAGATGTAACATTATCAGGAGATGACATAAAGGTTGTTGCTAAAAAAGATGGTAGTACAACAATAGAAGCGTATGAAACTAAGAAAAGTTTAACAGGTATAGTAACAAAAACTAGAATAGCATCTAAAACTATATATGTTTCTGATACAACACCAAAGATAACAAGCATATACAAGTATCAAAATGAAACAATAACTAAAGCTGAGAGTATAGATGTTATAAATAGATTATTAAATAATACTACGATAACTGATGATACTGTGACAAGAACTAAAGTAGATGGAGTTACTTTAAGTGGAACATCTGGAGAAGTATTATTAGATATTGATGCTACTAGTAAGGTAATTAGATTATTTATAGATAATAAAGACAATAAAAATGGAAAGTATGATAGTGGTGAAACTGTATTAGCAACTATAGAGATAGAACCTACATTAGATGTACCAAAAGCAGGAACAGATGGAAAAACTATAGACTTAACTGAAGCGTCAATTGCAGCAAAAATTAAAACAGATGGATTACAAGGTGAGATAATAGTTTATATGTATCACGGAGAAAAAGAAACTACTAATGAAAATCCATTTGATATAACTAAAATAAAAATAGATATACCTAAAGACTAAATTATTAAAGCAAAAAATCCTTAGTTCAAAAGAACTAAGGATTTTTTATTGTGAGAAATACGCTAAAAGGATGCTTAACGTATAAAATAATTATATACAAAATTCGACAAAAAGTAAAGAGTTTTAAAATTAAATTATTTATTGATTTAAAATAAGATACATAAAAAAACAATATAAAACAAAATTAGACACGATATGTATTTTTATGTAAAAATATGTAAAAATGTGTCGGAAAAAAATTCCAGTAAATATGTATAAAACTATTGAAAATAGATTGCAGGTATAATACTATAAACCTGTGAGAAATACGAAAAATAATATTGTAACAAATATTGTACATATAAAAAAGAGATGTAATTTATAATACTTGGGAGGAAATAAGATTATGAAAAAGAAAAATTTAGCTATGGCTATGGCAGCAATAACTGTTGCTGCTCCAGTAGCACAAATGGCAGTTGCAGGTACGGCTTTTGCAGCTGAACAAACAATGACAGCTGATGAAGCAGTTAAGAAAGTTGGAGAATTATTAGCAGTTAAATATACAGATCCAAGAAAAACTGGAGAAATGTTTGGAGATGCATCTGTAAAAGATATGGACTACACAAACTCTGTATATTCAATAACAGTAGATGGTGCACCAATAAAAGATACAGACCAATTAAGAGATATATTAGAGCAAGCTAAAATAGGAGACTCTAAAGTAACTATTGAAGTAGAAAACAAAGGTTTCAGAGTTGATGCAAGTGGAAACAAAGTTGCTACTGAACTTTCTAAAAATGTAAGATATGATGCTTTTGTAGGTGAAACAGTTGATATAACAGCTTATGATGCACATGTTAAAGCAAGTTTAGAAGCTATAAAAACAGATGCTGTAGCAGATGCAGCAGCAAAAAAAGCAGTAGATAAGGTAGTAGAATACAATGAAGATGATCTAGATATAGCAACAAGTCCATCTGATACAAAAGTAGACTATGTAGAAGTAACTTTAGTAAACGGTAAGAAAATAGTTTTAGATAAATACTCTGATAAATTAAACTTCAAAAAACCAGTAGATGTTAATGGAAACTATGTAGAATTAAAGGATGCTAATTTAAATACTACTGAAGGATTAAAATTAGCTAAGAATGTAGTAGGATTTGAAGTAGAAGATCAAGACAACACATCTAAAACATTCAAAGAGTATGATATAAAGAAAGTATCATTAGATGATATAGTAGTAGCTAATAACTCAACTACAATAAGCAATGATTTATCTGCTTACTATAACGGAGCTTACACAGAAGATGGTAAAGACTTATTAAAAGATATAGCAAAAAAAGTATCTTACAAAGATGGTAAGAAATATAATTTAGCTAATATAAAAATAGATGATATAGATTCTGAAAAGGGTGTTTATTCATTAGAAATTACTGGTAAGTCTGCTGAATCAGGAAAAACATTACCAGCAGGAGATAATCTTTCAATAACTGTTAAGACTACAGATCAAACTAAGTTAAAAGATTTCAAAGCAGATCTTGACATAGTTAATGCTTTCGTTTTACAAGCAGATGGAACATTAAATGCTGGAGATCAAACAACTTTAGATACTATGTTATCAACTGGACAAAGATTTGAAACTTTAGCTGGAAAGAATAGATTTGAAACAGCTGTAGAAGTAAGTAAAGCTTATGCTAAGAAACTTGATACGGCAGGTGAAAAACCTAAAGCTGTAGTATTAGTAGGATTTGATGCTGTAACTGATGGATTAGCTGCTGCTCCATTTGCTGCTGAAAAGAAAGCTCCAGTATTATTATCTCAAAAAGATTCAGTTCCAGCAGTTATTATGGATGAAATGAAGAGTGTATTAAAGGCACAAGCTACTAATGACACTGTTTATATAGTAGGTGGAAAAGACATAATATCTGAAAAAGCTGAAGCTCAAATATTAAAAGAATTAAAAGAATTAAACAAGAACATAAAGATAGAAAGAATATCTGGAGAAAATAGATTCGAAACTTCTGTTGCTATAGCTAAGAAGATGACTGTTAAAACAGATGCTTATGTTGTTGGTGGATTTGGTGAAGCAGATGCTATGTCTATAGCACCACTTGCTGTTAAAAACGAAGCTCCTATAATAGTTTCACCACAAGCTGGATTAACTACTTCTGCTAAAGATTTCTTTGAAAGAGAAGAAAGCATAAAGGATGTAAGAGTTATAGGTGGAGCTGATAGAGCTTCTGCTCAAGTAATGGCTGATGTTAAAGCTGCTGCTGGAGAACGTAAAGATGAAGCAAAGAGAGCTTTAACTACTCTTACAAGAGTATCTGGAACTAACAGACAAGATACTAATGCTAAAGTATTAGCATTATTCAGTAAAGCAAATGACGTACAAAGTATATTAGTAGCTAAAGATGGTATGGCTAGTAAGTCTCAATTAGTAGATGCTTTAACTGCTTCTGTATTAGGTCAACCAATAGTATTAAATACTAATGGATTAACTGATGATCAAGAAACAGCTATAGAAGCAATGGATGATAACACTGCTAACGCTACTAAGGCTACTCAAGTTGGTTTCGGTGTAACTTCAAAAGTTATGGATAGAATAGTTACTTTATTCGGAAATACTAAGTAATTTATAATAAATATATAATAAATAAAAGACTTCTCAATTATGAGGAGTCTTTTTTTAGCGCATAATAAATCCTCAATGGAAGACTTTTTTGTTATATTTATGATATAATAAATGCCAACATAAGCTAAAAGAGAGGAATGAATATGAAAAAAAGACAGCTAGCATATTCACTTGTAGTAGTATCAATTTTAACAAATGTTTCATATGCAAATGATGTAATGATAATAAATAATAATGAAGATAAAAATAAATTAGTAGAAGAAATAAATAAATTACTTCAAGTTAAATACACAGATGAAAGAGAAGGTAATGTGTATGAAGTAAAAGCTGATGATGAGATTATAACTGATACTTATGATTTGAATCTAAAAATGGAAAAGTATGCAATTGACGATAAAATACTTGATATAGAAATAATTGACAAAGGACATAAGATGTATGGTGAAAGTATATCATCAAAGGACTATTCAAGATATGATAGATACGAAACATCAGAAGAATTATATGATATATATATAAATCATAAAAATGAAAAGCCTATAAAATATATTGAACCATTAGATGAAGATGATTTAATAACTACAGAACCTACGAAAGTAGAGAAGGTATTGATTAAGTTGTTAAATGAAGATGAAATAGAAATTGTAAAAGGTAGTGATAAGCTGGATTTTACAAATCACATAGATGTAAATGGTAATAAGGTAGATTTGAGTGATGTAGAAATAAATACTCCAAATGGTCTTAGTATAGCTAAGGCTGTCAAAGGATTTGCCAAATGCGAGGAACTTGGGTATTTAAAAGAATTTGATATTCCTTCTAAGGTTATTGGAAAATATAAAATTGCTAATGATGTAATTTTATTAGATAAGAATTTATCAGAGTTTTACAATGGTTCTTATTCAGAAAATGGCGTAGAACTTATAAATTCTTTAGCCAATAGGAAATTTTATAATAATGGATATAGATATAATATAGCATATGATTTGATAGATGGTGACACTGATGAAAAAAAGAGTGAAAAGAATGTAAGTAAGATTATTTATAAAGATGGAAGTTATAGTTTTGAGATTGATATGAGAGTTGTAAAGGATACAACAAAATATTTACTACAAGGAACTCAAAACTTTAGCCTTAATATATATAGTGATAATCAAGTTAAATTAAAAGAGTTTAGAAATGAAGTTATAGATGCGATTATTAATTCAGATAAGGAAATTTCTAATGCACAGTTTGATTTATTAGGCGGTAGGAATAGGTTTTATACTTCTGTTGAAGTTAGTAAAGAATATACTAAAATTAATAACACAAATGGTGTGGTTTTAGTTGGACAAGATGCTATTATTGATGGTTTGTCAGCTGTTCCTTTTGCTAAGTATAGAAATTCTCCTATTTTATTATCTAATAAAAATGAAGTCCCAACAGTTGTTATGGATGAAATTAAGCGTATTTTTTATTCCTATGATAATGTAGATACTATTTACATTATAGGTGGAAAAAATGTAATAAGTGATGATGTTACTTCTCAATTAGTGAGTGAGTTAGGGCATGTTAGGGTTGTTAGAATTGATGGTAAGGATAGATATGAAACATCTTTAAATATTTCTAAAAGGATGGATTTAGATAGTACTGATAAAGCTTATGTAGTTAGTGGATTTGGAGAAGCTGATGCTATGAGTGTTGCTCCTTTGGCTGCAAATTATAGTGCTCCAATTATTGTTACTAAGAAAGGTGGGCTTAGCGATGATGCTAAAGAGTTTTTTGAAGTAAATGACAGTATTGTTGATGTAGATGTGATTGGTGGTACTAGCAAGATTAGTACAGAGGTTTTAAAAGATGTTAAAGAAGCTGGGGAAAGTAGAGAAGTTAATAAAGCGATTGATATAAGTAGAGTTTATGGTAATAATAGGCTTGAAACTAATGCAAATATTTTAAAACTTTATCAAGGAAGCTACGACAAGATTGTTGTAGCAAAAGATGGTATGAAGGATAATACTTATTTGGTAGATGCTTTAAGTGCTGGAGTTTTGGGGTATCCTATGGTGCTTGGAAGTGATGATTTGGCAGAAAATCAAGTGAATTCTATTGAACAATTTAAAAATTCCAGATTGATTGAAGTTGGATATAATGTATCAGATAATGTTATTAATAAAATTTTAAAAGCTATAAAAAGTAAATAAAGATAGAAAAAGGTCATAATATAAAAATTGTGACCTTTTAAATAGTAATTAATTGGTATAATATATAAGATAGAATATTTTAAGTGCGGGAGGAAAATATGAATTTATATAATGATATATTAAATAGAAGAGAAAAAATATCTGTAATAGGCTTAGGATATGTAGGCATACCTTTAGCTGTAGAATTTGCCAAGCATGTAGGTGTAATTGGTTTTGATATAAATGAAGAAAAGGTAAACTCATATAAAAATGGATATGATGTGACTAAGGAAGTTGGAGATGAAAATTTAAAAAATACTACTGTAGAATTTACTTGTGATGAAAGTAAGTTAAAAGAAGCTAAGTTTCATATAGTAGCAGTTCCTACTCCGATAAATAGCGATAAGACTCCAAATTTAAAGCCTATTATAGGCGCTACTGAAACTGTGGCCAGAAATCTTACTAAAGGTTCTATAATAGTATACGAATCAACGGTATATCCAGGAACTACTGAGGAAATATGTATACCTATATTAGAGAAAATATCAGGATTAAAGTATGGTGAAGATTTTAAAATAGGATATTCTCCAGAAAGAATAAATCCAGGAGATAAGGTAAATAGGCTTACAACTATAGTGAAGATTGTATCAGGTTGTGATGATGAAACACTAGATATTGTTGCTAAGGTTTATGAATTAGTTATAGAAGCTGGAGTGTATAGAGCGGAAAGTATAAAGGTGGCTGAAGCTGCTAAGGTTATAGAGAACTCTCAAAGAGATATAAATATAGCTTTTATGAATGAGTTATCTATGGTGTTTAATAAAATGGGAATTGATACTCAAGAAGTTTTAAAGGCTGCGGGTACTAAGTGGAATTTCCTAAACTTTACTCCAGGATTAGTTGGAGGTCATTGTATAGGTGTTGATCCGTATTACTTTGTTTATAAAGCTGAAGAATTAGGTTATCATTCTCAAATAATATTAGCAGGAAGAAAGATAAATGATGGGATGGCTAAGCATGTAGCTGAAAATACTATAAAAAGTTTAATTAAAGCTGAAAAACAAATAAAGGGTGCTAAGGTTGCTGTGATGGGACTAAGTTTTAAGGAAAATTGTCCGGATACTAGAAATACTAAGGTTATTGATATAGTTGAAGAGCTTAAGGAGTATGGTATAGAGGTACTTATATACGACCCTGTAGCAGATAGTGCTGAAGCCTTTGAGGAATATGGGATAAAACTTAATTGTAAGGATGACTTAAAAAATGTTGATGCTATAGTATGCGCAGTTGCTCATAAAGAGCTAAAGGAAATTGATTTAGATGAATTAGAAAAAATGTATAGTTATGGAACTAAGGTTTTAATGGATATAAAAGGTATTTACAATAAAAAAGAAGCACAAGATAGAGGATTAATATACTGGAGATTATAGTGAGGATAAGTTTATGAAAGTATTGCATATATGTTCATACTATATAACTTCTAGACTATATAAAAATTTGATTGAAAACTTAGAAGAACAAGGTATATATAATGACGTGTACATACCTGTTCACTCTGATGATTTAATTAATAAGTATAGTGAAGTTAATAGTGAAAAAATTAATTACGTTTATTCTAATTGCTTTAATAAGTTGGATAGAATAAATTTTAAACATAAAAATAAGAAAATTTATAATGATTTAGTAAATAAAGTTGATTTAGATAATGTAGATATAGCTCATGCACATTCTTTGTTTGTTAATGGGTATGTAGCTTATAAACTTAAAAAAGAAAAGAATATAGATTATATAGTTGCAGTTAGAAATACTGATGCTAATGTATTTTTTAAAAAGATGGTTCATTTGAGAAAAATAGGCGTTGATATAATGAAAAATGCAAAACAGATAATTTTTATATCTCCTAAATACAAGGAAAATGTAATAAAGCAATATATACCAAAAAATTTACAAGAAGAGATAGAAAAAAAATCTGTGGTAATACCTAATGGTATAGATGATTTTTGGTTTGATAATTTAAATATGAAAAATAAAGTCATAGATAATAAAAATGTAAGATTGATATCAGTAGGTAAATTAGATAAAAATAAAAATATGTATACGTCTATGTGTGTTGCTAAAAAACTAAATGAACTAGGATATAATGCAAGTTTAGATATAGTTGGAGAAGGAGAAGAGTTGCCAAAACTAAAAGATCTAGTAAATGGTGAATATAAAGATATAGTTAGATTGAATGGATATATGAATAAGGAAGAATTAATTAATCTGTATAAAAATAGTGATATATTCATTATGCCTTCTAAGTATGAAACTTTTGGACTTGTTTATATAGAAGCAATAAGTCAAGGTTTACCTGTTATATATACAAGAAATCAGGGGTTTGATGGTTACTTTGAAGAAGGTGTAGTAGGTTACAATGTTAAGTATGATGATGTAGATGAAATAGTTAATAAAATTAAGCTTATTATAGATAAAGAGTGGAGATTTGAAGAACTTAAAGGTGAATTAAGAGAATCTTTTATATGGAAGAATATTGCTAATAAGTATGATGAAATATATAAATCAAAAAAGATTGATTAATTTAGAAAGGTAAATTTATGAAAATTTTATATTTAGTAAATATTAATGAGCATAATCGTAAGGGTTTATTTACAGCTACTCATGAAAGAATAAAAGAACTAGTAAAGTATGAAGGCTTAGATAAATATGAGATTTACTCAATAAAATTTTATGATGGAGGTCTTTTTAAGTTATTAAAAAAGATAACAAAAAAAAAATTAAGAGTAAAGGGTGAAGAGTACTTTACATATGAGGGATTAAATTATAAGAATGTATACATAAAGGTGGGTATGGTGAATAAAGCCTTTGAAAAGTTGAATTTAGATTTTATTAATTTTTTGCCTATGATTATGAAATATAAAAAAGATATAAAAAAGTGCGATATGGTCAGTGCTCATTGGGGTTATCCTCATGGAAGAATAGCTTATTTTATTAATAAGTTATTTAATAAGCTATATATAGTAACTTATCATGGTAGTGATATTCACACAATGCCTGTGAAAGATAAGCAAGTTAGAAAAAAAGTAATTAAGGTATTAGATAATGCTTATAAAAATATTTTTGTTAGTAATAAGCTATATATTGCATCTAAAAAGATTGGATATGATAAGTCTAATTATTTAATAACTAAAAATGGAGTAAATACAAATATATTTCATCCTATAAATGATAGTGAAAAATCACAAATCAAAGAAAATTTAAATTTAAATAAAGTTATAATAGGGTTTGTTGGAAATTTAAATAAAGTTAAAAGATGTGATAAGCTAATAGAAATATTTTATAATATAAGAAAAAAATTAGGTAATGATGATATAAGCTTTATTGTAGTAGGGGATGGTCCCTTAAAGAAAACTATGATAGAGGAAGCTAAAGTTAAAAACTTAGATGTACATTTTATGGGGAATGTACAGGCAAACAAAGTAAGAGATTATATGAATATTATGGATGTTATGGTATTACCGAGTAAAAATGAGGGATTTGGTTGCGTTATAATAGAAGCTAATGCTTGTGAAACCGTAGTTGTAGGTAGCAATGTAGGTGGAATTGAAGAGGCTATAGGAGATAAAAACTTGCTTGTAGATGATGGAGAAGATTTTGAAATAAGATTTGCTAGTAAGGTTTATGAAGTTTTAAATTCTAATTATGATAAAGAGGAGCTTACAAAAAGAGTAAAACAAGATTTTACATGGGAAATAGTAGCTAAAGATGAAATACATATATATGAAGGAGTAAGAGATGAGTAAAATGGCAAGAGCGACATTGTCGCTTATGATAGTTACTATGTTGTCTAAGTTTTTAGGATTTGGAAGAGAGCTAGTACTTGCAGCATGTTATGGGACAAATGATTATAGTCAAGCATATATATCTGCTATGAGTATACCTTCAACTTTATTTACAATAATAGGTACTGCAATAGTAACTACATTTATACCTTTATATTTTGAAAATTATAATTTGGGTAAAGATGAAAAAGCAAATCATTTTGTGAATAACATATTTAACATAATAGTAGTTATAGGAATAATAATTGGTATATTAGGACTTGTATTCACAGATGAACTTGTAAAAATATTTGCAATGGGATTTAAAGGAGAAAAGTTTGATTTAACAGTAGAGTTTACAAGAATAATGATTTTTGGAGGATTATTTATAGCTCTTAGCAAGATAATGGCAGCATTTTTACAAGCTAAAGAAAGTTTTGCTATATCTGGAATGTCAGGTATTCCTTTTAATATAATAATTATTATTTCTATTATACTTAGTGTGAAAGTTAATTTATACATATTACCAGCGGGTACTTTACTTGCTATGGCAAGTCAGTTTGTATTTCAATATATTTTTGCACGAAAGAATAATTATAAATATAAACCTATTTTAAACATAAAAGATGAATATGTAAAAAAAATGATATGGCTATTAGGGCCAGTATTTATAGGGGTTGCTTTTAATCAGTTAAACACAGTTATAGATAGAACCCTTGCGACTAACCTTGGAGGTGGGGCTGCTGTATCTGTTTTAAATTATGCAAATAAATTAAATGGATTTGTAATGGGACTTTTTATAGTATCTATTTCAACTGTTATATATCCGATATTATCATCTTTATCATCAAGTGATGACAAAGATGGTTTTGCAAAATCAATTGTTAAAAGTGTCAATAGTGCTATCTTATTAGTTATACCAGTATCTATTGGAGCTATAGTCCTTTCAAAACCTATTGTAAGCCTTTTATTTGAAAGAGGTGCTTTTAATGAAAAGGACACTCAGATGACAGCTATTGCTTTAATTTTTTATTCTTTAGGTATGGTTGCTTTTGGATTGAGGGATATATTAGGAAAAGTATTTTACTCATTAAAAGATACTAAAACACCTATGGTAAATGGGGTTATATCCGTTATAATAAATATAATATTAAATTTATTATTATCACAAGTTATGGGATATGCTGGACTTGCTTTTGCTACTAGTATATCTGCTACTATATGTATGTTCTTATTATTTAATAGTTTGAAAAATAAAATTGGATACTTTGGTCAAGATAAGATTGCTAAGGTTACAATTAAATCTTTATTTGCAGCTGTGATAATGGGTATTGTTACTTACTTTACTTATAAGATTCTTATAAGTGCATTAGGTATAGGATTTATATTTGAGGCAGTTAGTTTGTTTATATCTATTGGAATTGGAGCTTGTGTTTATGGCATATTAGTTGTTATGTTTAAAATTGAAGAGATTAATTTGATAACTGATATGATAAAAAAGAGATTGATTAAAAAATCATAAAATTAAAAAATAAAAAGGGAATGTCTCAAAATAAAATTTAATCATTATAAAATGGTGAATTGTAACCTAGATATTGTACATCTAAAAAAGATGACTACTATCTAGGTTTTTGTTAAGTATAATTATTCTATTCCAATTTCACATTTATGCGAAGTTGCTAAAGTTCTGCTTGCAGGCATAACTTATTTATCCTATAACTCTTCTTGCTGTTATATAGTTTGAAGAATATTTGCTTTCAGACATTTTAGAAATCTTTATACCTTCTTTTGGATTTACAGCTTGAATAAACTCTCCATTACCTAAATATAAACCGACATGACTAACTCTTCCCAATTTCGCAACATCGAAAAAGACTAAGTCTCCTCTTTTTAATTTATTCCTTGGAACATATTTTCCTTTTAATGCTTGTTCTGCTGAGTAATCAGTTAATTCTACTCCAGCCCCATTTTTGAAACTATATTGCATTAACCCAGAACAATCAAATGAATTTGGACCTTGAGTGTCCCATATATAAGGTTTTCCTAATTGATTCATTGAGACAGCTATAGTTTCTTCTATAAGAGTATTTAGTTGTGTTTGATTCATGCTAGGTAAACAATATTCATTAAAGTATTTCATATTGCTTAAATATTTACCACTACACCAACCAACAATACCATTAGGTAATTCTACTTTATACCAATTTTTAGAATCTTTTTCCTTTAGTAAGACTACTTGGTCTTTATTTGTTTTAAAAATTGATGCATAATTAGCGCTAGGACCTTTTCTAATATTAAGTCCATTTATACTTATTGTTGCTATTTGGTTTTTTATAATAGAATTGGTGTTTGACACTGGTGGTTGACTTGGAGTAGTAGTTATATTTGTTAAATATTTTCCATCACACCAACCAACAATACCATTAGATAATTCTACTTTGTACCAGTTATTAGAATTTTTTTCTTTTAATAAGACTACTTGTCCTTTATTTGCTTTAAAGATTGATGAATAGCTAGTACTAGGACCTTTTCTAATATTAAGTCCATTTATGTTTACTGTTCCTTTTTTATTATTAATAGAACTCGTCAATTGTGAAGGATTGTTTGAATATTTTTTGTTGTTGTCGTTTGCAAAAATCACACTTGTTGACATAGTTGCTACTAAAGTTAAAGTTGTTGCTATTGTTATTATTTTTCTCATAAAAATTCCCCCTTTTTTACTAAATGATTGAATTATTCCTTAAACTCTACGTAAGTTTTTATATGTATTAGATAATACATAACCGGCTGCGTTGGTAGTTCCTATTTTCGTTCCTATAATTTTATATAAATCTTTTGGATAATATTGCCCTCTTAAAAATTTATTTGAGCAGTTAAGCGTTTTGAATAATTCATTGTAATTTTAACATAGAGATGGTGAATTTTTTGTCAAATTTTGAAACGATGTTGTTTTTTATCTATTACTGTATAAATTAAAACATATTCATTTATACTTAAATGAGTATGTTTTTTTTGCGTTTGAGTATAATATTTATGGTAAAATAATATACTACAGAATTTAATTTTACTTATGAAAATGGATAATAGTAAATAAAAAGTAAAAAAATATCTTTAACCTTTTTCGAAATATGTGACATAATAATATTAGAAAAGCGGAGATGCTCTACCATAAGTGAGCAATTAAATAAAAAAAGTAACTTTTATATTTGAAGGTTGCTTTTTTTTTATGGTAAAAAGGAGACATTTTTATGAATCAACTAAAGATATATAGAGTATCTGATGAGTATATAAATTACTTGATTTTGCACTATAAAGGGATAATGCATAATAAGTCTAATAAAAGACCATATATAGGTATAGTTATAGAAATAAATAACTTTAAATATTTTGCACCTTTAACTTCACCTAAACCGAAACATTTAAAAATTAAGAATACTTTAGATTTTATAAAGATAAAGAGCGGTGAATATGGAGCAATAAATTTAAATAATATGATTCCTGTTTTAGATACAGAATTAATTTTATATGATATCGATGAGGAAGAAGATATAAGCTATAAGACTTTACTTCAAAATCAGGTGCTTTTTATAAGAAGTGAAAGTGATAAAATTAAGGCAAAAGCAACTAACTTATATGATAAGGTAGTAGTTAAAAAGGATAAAAACTTTGCTGGAAAATGTTGTGATTTTAAACTATTAGAAGCGCATGCTGTATTATATAAAAGTGCTATTAGAAATAGTAGAAATAGAGAAATTATAAAAAGGTATAATGGCGTTAAGGCTGTACAACTGGCTAGTGAGTATGGGATGCGTGTTAAATTATATTTATAAAAAGTAAAAGAGAGCTGATTAATATCAGCTCTCTTTAATGTGAGAAATACTTGAAAAAGAGATGTTTTTAATTTTCAAGTATCTATATTATATCTAAATTAATAAGCTGTGTCTATATTAAAATAATAATAGATATGCATAGGGAAAAATTTAACTATTGAATTAAAATAAGTAATTTGAGAAAATAAATACATATATGATATAATGAAATGTATATTTTGGAAATGGAACGAGTTTTATGAATAGAACTATCGTATTATAGATTTTTTTGTAATAAAAGGAGGAAGAACATGTCAATTTTAGACAGGATAATGAGTAAATCGGATGAAAATGAAATAAAAGTAATTAATAAAATAGTAGACTCGATTGACAATTTTGAGGACGATATCCAAGAATTAAGTGATGAAGAACTAAAAAATATGACAAATATATTTAAAGATAGATTGAATAATGGAGAAACGCTTGATGATGTACTTGTAGAAGCGTTTGCAGTTTGTAGAGAGGCATCAAGAAGAGTTTTAGGTATGCGTCAGTACAGAGTTCAGTTAATAGGTGGAATTGTACTTCACCAGGGTAAGATAGCTGAGATGAGAACTGGGGAAGGTAAAACTTTAGTTGCGGTTGCTCCAGTTTATTTAAATGCATTAGCAGGTAAAGGAGTACATGTTATAACTGTTAATGATTATTTAGCTAAACGTGATAAGGAACTTATGCAACCTGTGTATGAATTTTTAGGTATGAGTGTAGGGGTTATAGTAAACGGTCAAGATCCTACTGAAAGAAAGGCTCAATATAAGTGTGATATAACTTATGGTACTAACAATGAGTATGGATTTGATTATTTAAGAGATAACATGGTGACTAAAAATGAAGATAAGGTACAAAGAGAATTAAACTTTGCTATAGTGGATGAGGTTGATTCTATACTTATAGATGAAGCTAGAACTCCTCTTGTAATATCTGGTACTGGAGATGAAAGTACAAAGTTATATGATGTAGCAGATGTTTTTATAAGAAGTTTAAATGAAGAAGATTATGAAATAGAAGAAAAAGATAATACAATAGCACTTAGTGAAAGTGGTATGACTAAATCAGAATCTTTCTTTGGTATAGAAAATATTACTCATATAGATAATATAGAAATCTATCATCACATTAACCAAGCTTTAAGAGCTAATAAGTTAATGGATAAGGATGTAGATTATGTTGTTAAAGATGATGAAATAATGATAGTAGATGAGTTTACAGGAAGAATAATGGATGGTAGAAGATACTCTGATGGACTTCATCAAGCTATAGAAGCGAAAGAAAAGGTTGAAATAAAAAGAGAATCTAAGACTTTAGCTACTGTAACTTTCCAAAACTTCTTTAGAATGTATGCTAAGTTAAGTGGTATGACTGGTACTGCTAAGACTGAAGAAGGTGAGTTCCAATCTACTTATAGTATGAATGTTGTAACTATACCTACTAATAAGCCGATACTTAGAGCAGATTTAAATGAATTAGTATTTAAAACTGAAGAAGCTAAGTATAGCGCTGTTGTTGAAGAAATAGCAAGAATAAATAAAAGTGGTCAACCTATATTAGTTGGTACTGTATCTATTGATAAGTCTGAGCATTTATCAGGTTTACTTAAGAAAAAAGGTATAAAACATGAAGTATTAAATGCTAAAAATCATGAAAAAGAAGCTGAAATAGTTAAAAATGCTGGTAAATTAGGTTCTGTAACTATAGCTACTAATATGGCTGGTCGTGGTACAGATATATCATTAGGTGCTGGTGATAAAATTGAGGAAGCTAAAGTAAAGGAACTTGGTGGACTTTATGTAATAGGTACTGAAAGACATGAGACAAGAAGAATAGATAATCAGTTAAGAGGGCGTTCTGGTCGTCAAGGTGACCCTGGTACTTCTAGATTCTTTGTTAGTTTAGAAGATGAAGTTATAAAACTATATGGTGGAAGTAGTATAGAAAAGATAATGAAGAGAATGAAGGAATCAGAAAATGGAGCTTTAGAAAGCAAGAACTTAGCTAAGGCTATTGAAAGAGCTCAAAGAGGTATAGAAGGGCGTAACTTTGGAATCAGAAAAAATGTTATACAATATGATGATGTTATAAATGAGCAAAGAAAAGTTATTTACGCTGAGAGAAATAAGGTATTAGATAAATTAGATTTAGAAGAAGAAATACAAAAGATGGTTAAGGATATTCTAAAAGAGGCAGCTGAAAAACATCTTAGAAAAAATAAAGATTATTATGGATTTTTAAATAGTGTCCATAATAGTTTCATGCCAAAAGAATCTCTTATAATTCCTGATATGGACAAGATGACGGTGGAAGAAACAATTGATTATACTTATGATTTATCTAAGAGAGTTTATGATTTTAAAAAGATTCTTTCTGGATTTGATAAAGTTAAAGAGCTTGAGAGAAGAGTTTTATTAGAGGTAGTTGATACTCACTGGATAGAACATATTGATGCTATGGATCAATTAAGACAATGTATAGGACTAGCTGCTATTGGTCAAAAAGATCCTGTTAAGGAATACGCAATACAAGGGTATGATATGTTTGAGATACTAAATAGAACTATTAGAATTGAAACTATAAAATATTTATATAAATTTAATTAATAGAAGGTTTGAGTGATTATAAGGTAGTTAAAAAGACCCTACACGAAAGTGTAGGGTCTTTTTGTGTGAGAAATATCGAAAAAAGAGATGTTTAAAAACTTCTTTTTTCCTAATCAAATTATACTATATAAATTGATAAAAGTCGAGGGCTATGTATTTTAAAAAAAAATGGAAAATAAAAAATAATGAATAAAAAAGTAATAAAAGTTATAATTTTCATTTGATTAATTTATGCAAATTTTGATGCAAAATGTGTATTTTAACATTTGCATGTGTTATAATGTACATTGATTAACAAAATAGGGGGAAAAACAATGAAAAAACCAAAAAAAATGCTTATAGCAGGAATGATGGCAGTAACTTTAGTTTTACCAAGTGTATCATTCGCAAATGACATTAATATAGAAAATAATTCAAACATTAAAATAAATATAGAAAAAAGAACTGTATTATTAGGAGATAAATCAAAAGTAAGTATATCTTTTAAAGAAAATCAAAATGCTAATAGCATAACATTGAACTATTTATGCTATGATATGCAACTTAGCACAACACTAAACTATAATCCAGAAACAAATGCATATGAAGGAGAAATAAATTTCAATAAAGATCCAGAATACTTGAACGTATGGTCAATTGAAAACATAACTATAAATAATGAAGTAAACCCAAAAGTACTAAATAAAACAGATTTAGAAAACATGGGATTAAATTTAGATGATTATAAAGTAACTCAAGAATATATAATTAACAACGCAAGATCTCTTAAAACATATATTGAAAAAACAGCAGCTCCTATAAAAACACTTGTGGGAGCAGATAGACAAGATACTGCTGTTCAAATAAGTAAACAAGGATGGCCAACTGGAGCAGCTAAGGTAATAATAGTAAATGGAAATGCTATAGCAGACGGTATAACAGCTACACCATTAGCTACTACTTATAATGCACCAATACTTCTTGCAAATAAGGATAGTGTATCACAAAGTACTATGGATGAAATCAAACGCTTAAATCCTAGTGAAGTAATAGTAATAGGTGGAGAGTCAGTTATTTCTAACAATGCTATGAATAATTTAGGTATTGCTACAGGAAAGACAGTTAGACGTTTAGCAGGTATTGATAGATATGAAACTTCTTTAAAAATAGCTAAAGAAATAGATAATAATCATGATGTTAACAAGATTTATATAGCTAATGGATATAAGGGTGAGGTGGATGCTCTTACTATAGCTGCAAAAGCTGGGCAAGATAAGCAACCTATAATTTTAAGTGAAAAAACTAAGTTACCAAATACAACTTATAATTGGTTAAAAAATGAAAATTTAACGGATGCATATTTCATAGGAGGAGAGGGTGTTATAACAACAGATGTTATACATCAAGTAGCAGATATAACTACTCCTGCAGCAGGTCAAAGTGTTTATAATAATAGAGTATCTGGAAGTGACAGACATGAAACTAACGCTAAGGTTATTGAAAGATTTTATCCGGGGCAAAATTTAGATGCTGTTTTAGTGGCTAAATCAAATGTATTAGTAGATGCATTAGCTGCTGGACCTTTAGCTGCAAAATTAAATTCACCAATACTTATAAACCCAACAAACTATGTATCTTCATATCATGAGAATAACTTAACAAATAAGTCTTCTAATGTTGTTTATCAAGTTGGTGGAGGAATACAAGCTAATGTTATAAATGATATAGCATATAAGTTGTCTGAGCATAACTCAGGTCAAAAAACTGTTGTAATAGACCCAGGACATGGGGGGGCAGATTCTGGAGCTTTAAATAAGGTAGATTCAACTATAAAAGAAAAAAATTATACACTAGATACTTCTTTAGCAGCTGCCCAGTATTTAAGAAATAATAATGTAAATGTTGTACTTACTAGAGATAAGGATGTTACTATGGCTTTAGGAGAAAGAACTTCAATGGCAAACTCTATAGGAGCAGATTTACTTACAAGTATTCATTATAATTCATTTAATACAGAAGCTAATGGCATAGAAGTGTTCTATAAATCGGCAGACGCAAATGGTGGAACAAGTAAGACTTTAGCAAGTAATATATTAAACAATGTATTACAACAATTTAATCTTAAAAATAGAGGACTAAAGACTAGAATTACAAATAGTGGGGTAGATTATTATCATATGATAAGAGAAAGTAAAGCTCCTTCTGTTATAGTTGAATGTTCATTTATAGACAACGAACATGACCAAACTTTTGTTAATACTCTTTCAAAAAGACAATTAATGGGAACTCAAATAGGTAAAGGAATAGAAAACACAGTAAAATAATTTTGAAAAAGAGAATTATATCTAAAAATGAAAAAAAATGTATAACATCATATCCTCTATGACATTTATTGTATTGATAATATATTGGTTTTTGAGTATAATATAAAAATAAGTCATAATTTGATTAATAAAAATTTATTCAAATACGGAGGTAGTTATGTTTGGATATGGTAGTGAAGGATGTGGAATTTTGAATGACACAACATATGTAAATACTGTAGGCACTATTGATTATAGTAACGTAAAAGGAAATGTGTTATTTGATATATATCAAAGATTTCTAGACATAATTTTATCATTAATAGGTCTTTTAATAGGCATACCTTTAATAGCTATATTTGGAATTTTAATTAAAATAGAAGATAATGGATCAATAACTTATAAACAAGAAAGACTAGGTAAGGATGGCAAAAAGTTCTATATATATAAATTAAGATCTATGAGAACAGATGCTGAAAAATTTGGAGCTCAATGGGCTGAAAAAGATGACCCTAGAATTACTAAAGTTGGAAAATTTATTAGAAAAACTAGAATTGATGAAATTCCTCAATTATTTAATATATTAAAGGGTGATATGAGTATTATAGGGCCGAGACCAGAAAGACCTTCATTTACAAAAGAGTTCAATAAATATATACCAGGGTTTATTAATAGATTAGCTGTAAAACCTGGACTTACTGGTTGGGCACAGGTAAATGGTGGATATGATATCACTCCTGAAGAGAAACTAATAGAAGATATGTACTATATTAGAAATAGGAGTATATTATTAGATTTTAAGATATTATTTAAAACTGTTAAGGTCGTATTAACAGGTGATGGAGCTAGATAATTTTGAAAATATTAGACTATTAACCTATAAAAGGCTCTTTGCAAAAAGAGCCTTTTTCTTTTGAAAACTAAAATATTAAACTATGAAAAGGATATGAGTATATATGATAAAGAAGATTACAACCATATTATCTTTAGTTTTAGTGATTACTACTTCAAATACTTTAGGTGTATATGCAAATAGCAAGTATAATAAAGAATTTATAAATGGTAGTGATAGATCAATATCAATGAAGCTAAATAAAAGCGTGTTTAAAAAAGCAGATGAAGCAATTCTTATAAATGAAGAATCAGTAATAGATGCTATAACGGCGACTCCTCTAGCTTATTCAAAAAATGCACCTATTATAACTACTACGTGGAAAAAGTTTGATAAAGAAACTAAAAACTACATAAAACAATTAGGTGTTAAGAAAATAACGATCATTGGTGGATTAAAAAATGTATCTAGAACTACGGAACAAATGTTGATAGATAGCGGAATTGAAGTAAAAAGAATTTACGGACAAGATAGATATGAAACGGCTATGAAGATAGCAAATACTATAGAAAAAGAACATAATACATCAGAAGTTATTTTTCTAAGTTCGACAGCGGGTCTTGAAAATGCGCTTGCAGTTTCTTCATATGCGGCTCAAAAAAAAATACCTATACTTTGGGGAGACGATAATAATTTAAGTAAAGCGATTAAATTTATAAATAAGAAAGATTACGACAAGGTATATGCTATAGGAGATTCAGAAAGATTTATTGATGAAGTTGGGCGTAATATAAAAAACTCAGAGCAAGTAAAAGAAATAGATAAATATGATACCAATATAGAAAAAATAAAAACATTACAGGATATAAAAAAAGTAGATAAAATATACACTGTTAATATGGAATATGGAAATCATGTGCAAATAACGGAATACATGTCTTTAGGTGTAGTATCTGCTAAGCAAAATATTCCTATATTAATATGTAATGACAATTTAACTTTTCCTCAGGACGAATTTTTAGAAAAGAACAACATAGATACTATTATTGAAGTTGGAGATTCGGTAGGCGATTATAGCATAATAAATATTTTAACAACTAAGACTTTCATGTCATCAATAATATTAATGGCATTAATATTATTGATGGTTATTAGAGCTTTTAAAGCTTAAAACACGGAATTAGATAAGGAGAAAATAAAATGTCAAAGACAGCGAAGGCAACATTATGGATTATGTTTGCTACTATGATTTCTAAATTTTTAGGTTTCGGTAGAGAGTTAGTACTTGCAAATTATTATGGGACAGGATTTTATGCTGATGTATTTTTATTAACTTTAAATATACCAGGACTAATTATAGCGGTTATAGGTTCTGTTATTGCTACTATATATATACCTTTATACTTTGATACTAAAGAAAAATTAGGTGATGAAGCTGCATTGAAGTTTACGAATAATATGTTAAATATTTGTTGTATAATTTCTACTATAATATCAATATTAGGTTTGATATTTACAAAAGAACTTATAATGGTATTTGCAGCTGGATTTGAGGGTGAAAAATTCGAACTTGCTGTTAAATTTACTAAAATTATGATATCTGGAGTAATATTCTTAAGTTCAAGTAAGTTAATTAGTTCATATTTACAAGTAAATGAAGAGTTTACAGTTCCTGCACTTATAGGTATTCCATATAACATAATAATAATAGCTGCTATTGCAATTAGTACAAAAACTAGTGTAAATATTTTAGCAATAGGTGCAATAATTGCTATGGCAAGTCAATTATTATTTCAAATACCTTTTGCTATGAAAAAGTCTTATAAATATAAGCGTTATATAAATCTTAAAGATGAAAATATAAAAGAAATGATGGTACTAGTGCTACCTATGCTTTTAGGTGTTGCTGTAGGGCAGATAAATGTAGCAGTAGATAGAACATTAGCTAGTACTTTAGGTAATGGACCCTTAGCAGCACTAAACTATGCAGCGAAACTAAATGATTTTGTTATGGCGTTATTTGTTGCATCTATAATAACTGTTATATATCCAAAGCTTGCTAAACTATCAAATTCTGATGATAAAGAGGGATTTGTAAATACTATAGTTAAATCGTCAAACTGTATTATATTATTTGTATTACCTATAGCAGTAGGTGCGATTGTACTTGCTGAACCTATAGTTAGGATACTATTTGAAAGAGGTAAATTTGATGCCTCGTCAACTCATATGACATCTGTTGCTTTAAAATTATTTTCACTAGGGCTTGTTGCAATGGGAATAAGAGATGTTTTAACTAGAGTGTTTTATTCTATATCAGATACAAAGACACCTATGATAAATGCTAGTTTAGCTTTAATAATTAATATAATTTTAAATTTTTCATTAATAAATGTTTTCGGATATGCAGGGCTTGCATTTTCTACTAGTGTAGCTTCTATAATTACAGTTATATTATTATTTAGATCTCTTAAAAAGAAAGCTGGATATTTTGGAGGAGATAAGATAGTAAAGACTGGTATAAAAAGTTTAATAGCATCAATAGTTATGGGTGCTATAACTATGTTTGTATATAATAATTTATATAATTTCATGGGAATAGGTAAAATTAATGAGATAATATCAGTATCAGTGGCAGTATTAGTAGGGGCGAGTATATATGCAATATTAATGGTGATGTTCAAGGTAGAAGAAACTGAATTAGCATTTGAGATGATTAATAAAGTTAAAAATAAATTATTAAAAAGATAAGATGAAATTAGGTTATGGAAGGGATAATAACATGGATTACAAAAGAGTATATGATAGTTGGTTAAACTCTCCTTATTTTGATGGAGATACTAAGGAAGAGTTATTAAATATAAAAGATGATGAAAAAGAAATTCAAGAAAGATTTTATAAAAATTTAGAATTTGGTACAGGTGGTTTAAGAGGAATCATTGGTGCTGGAACCAATAGAATTAATATCTACACTGTTAGACGTGCTACATTAGGTGTACTAAATTATATAGTAAAAACTATGGGACAAGTTGGCAAAGGCAAAGGTGTTGTAGTAGCTTACGATAGTAGATTCATGTCTAGAGAATTTTGTAATGAAGTGGCAAAAACTTTAGCTGCTTATGGTGTCAAGGCATATATATTTGAGGATTTAAGACCTACTCCAGAGCTTTCTTTTGCTGTAAGATATTTAAATTGTGCTATGGGAATAGTTATTACAGCTAGTCATAATCCTAAGGAATATAACGGATATAAGGTATATGGTCCTGATGGAGGACAAGTTTGTATAGATATGGCAAATGATATAATAAGTGAAGTTAATAAAATAGAAGATTATAGTACTATAAAAACTATTGATTTTAATGAAGCGGTTAAATCTAATATGATAACTATATTAGATGATAGTGTTGATAAAGTTTTTATAGAAGCTGTAAAAAGTCAAATACTTAGACAAGATATAATAAATGAATATGGAAAAGATTTAAAGGTAATATTTACTCCTATACATGGAACTGGTAATAAGTCTATAAGACGTGTTTTATGTGAAACTGGATTTGAAAATGTATCTGTTGTTAAGGAACAAGAAAATCCAGACCCTAATTTTTCAACTGTAGAATATCCAAATCCAGAAGAAAAATCTGTATTTAATATAGCTATAGAAATGGCAAAAGAAAATGGTGCAGATTTAATAATAGGTACTGATCCAGATTGTGATAGAGTTGGGGTTGTTGTGAAAGACTCTAATGGCGAGTATATTATTTTAAATGGAAACCAAGTTGGTTCTTTACTTGTTAGATACGTAATAGAAAGTTTAGTAGAGAAAAATGAATTACCTATAAATCCTGTTATAGTAAAGACTATAGTTACTTCAGAACTTGGAGCAAAGATTGCAAATTCTTATGGTGTTGAGTGTTTAGATACTTTAACTGGATTTAAGTTTATAGGTGAAAAAATAAATGAGTTTGAAACTAGCGGTGAAAAGAACTTCATAATGGGTTATGAAGAAAGTTATGGTTATTTAATAGGAACTCATGCTAGAGATAAAGATGGTGTAGTATCAGCACTTATGATATGTGAGATGGCTGCATTTTATAAATCTAAAAATATGAGTTTATATGATGCTTTATTAGATACTTATAATAAATTTGGTTATTATAAAGAAGATTTAAAATCTATAACTTTAAAAGGTATAGATGGTTTAGAAAAGATAAAAGAAATAATGCACTATTTTAGAAATACTAAAATAGATGATATAAGCGATATAAAAGTAGATAAGGTATTAGACTATAAAGAAGGTGTAAGTAATTTACCAAAGTCTGATGTACTTAAGTTCTTATTAGAAGATGGCTCTTGGATAGCTGTTAGACCATCTGGAACAGAGCCTAAGATAAAGTTCTATTTTGGTTGTAATTGTGATAATGAAAAGGATGTAGAGTCTAAGTTAGATAAAATAATGTCTACAATAGTAAATATGGTGGATTCTATATAAGGAGGATCTGATATGAAAGTATACAACGTTATAATGGCAGGTGGAGGCGGAACTCGTTTTTGGCCTTTGAGTAGACAAGAAGTTCCTAAGCAGTTAATAAACTTAAGTGGACAAGATGCATTAATAAATGAAACTATAAATAGAATAGATTCTTTAGCTAAAAAAGAAGATTTATTTATAGTTACTAATGAAAAGCAAATAGATGCTTTAAAAGATATTGTAAAAGATAAGTGTATAGATGAAAATATATTACCTGAGCCATGTGCTAGAAATACAGCAGCAGCTATTGGTTTTGCAGCTTTCAATATAATGAAAAAATTTGGAGACGGTGTTATGTGTGTTTATCCAGCTGATCATTATATAAAGGATGAAGAAGGATTTACTACTGTATTAAATAAGGCTATTGATGTAGCTAAAAATAATGATAAGTTAGTAACTATAGGAATAACACCAACTTTCCCTTCTACAGGATATGGATATATAAATTTTGATTATGATGCTACTGTAGGAGATAGTGCATATGAGGTATTGGAATTTGTTGAAAAGCCAAGCTTTGAAGTTGCAAAGAGTTATGTGAATTCTAAAAAATATGTATGGAATAGTGGAATGTTTGTATGGAAGGTGTCAAAAATATTAGAAGACTTTAAAAGATACTTACCTAAGGTATATGATAAGTTAGAAAAAATAGCAGAGCATATGGGTACGGACAAAGAAGCACAAGCTATAAGAGATATTTACCCTACTATACCTTCTATATCTATAGATTATGGTGTTATGGAAAGAAGTAATGATGTTGTAGTTGTACCAGGAGACTTTGGTTGGAATGATGTTGGTTCTTGGGATTCTTTAGGTGCTATTTATCCTACTGATGAAGAAGGTAATATAAAAAGAGGCGAAAACATTACGATAGATACTAAAAACTCAATTATATATTCTGATGACAAGTTGGTTTCTACAATTGGTGTAAGTGATTTAATAGTAGTTGCTACTAATGATGCTGTTATGGTTTGTAGAAAAGATAAAGCACAAGATGTAAAAAAAATAGTTGATGTGTTAAAGGCAAAAGATAGACAAGAATATATTTAGATTTTAAGAATAAAGCTAAAGGAGGAATTCTATTGATACCTAAAAAAATACATTATGTTTGGATTGGTGGACCTAAGGGAAATATAGAAAATATTTGTATAAACTCTTGGAAAGAAATACTTCCAGACTATGAAATAATAGAGTGGAATGAAAAAAATTTTGATATAGAAAAAGAAATAAGAGGGAAAAAATTCTTAGAAGAATGCTATAAAAGAAAGTTATGGGCATTTATATCAGACTATATAAGAATAAAAGTTCTTTACGAACAAGGTGGAGTTTATATGGATACAGATATGCAAATATTAAAAGATATAACGCCACTTTTAGATGAAAGTAAACTTTTCCTTGGATACGAAGATGAAAAATATGCTAATGGAGCTATAATAGGGGCAACAAAAAATCATAAGTTACTTAAAGACTTATTAGATTTTTATGAAAGTGAAGTTTTAATTTCAGACTTTTTCACTATACCAAAGGTTATAACTCATATTGTAGAAACTAAATATGAAAAGATAGATAGAAATCATTATAGTGAAGGAATACAAATTTATGATGAAGAGTATTTTTATCCTTTTAGCTATAAAGAAGATTTCTATAATGAATGTATAAAAGATAATACTTATGGAATACATTGGTGGGGAAAAAGCTGGGCTAAGAAAAGAGATTATTTCTTAGAAAGCAAACATTTAAGTGGAGTAGATAAAGTTGTTAAGTGCTCTAAAATATTTGCAAGTAATACTTTACTAGGCTTAAAGAGGAGAAAGTGATATGAATAGTTTAGAAAAGAGAGTAAATATAAGACCAATAGCTTTTACTATAGCGTTAGTATTAATTATATTAAGAAAATATATGATATCATTTATTGATCCAGCTATAGATGTTAATATAATAAAGTCACTTTTATTTTATGGGCCTATAGGTATACTAGGAATACTTTTTATATTTGATTCTAAAAAAAGTATTTCAGAAATTTTGATAGTAGGAATTTGTTCGATTTTATATGTGATTAATAGAGAAGGAGCTATACTGCTTATTGTATTATTAGCTGTAGTATCTAAAACAATAGATGATAAATATATAGTTAAGAATTATTTAGCTATATCTGTATTGTTTTTAGTAACAGTTATATTAGTATTTAATTTATTGCCGTGGTTGCAATCTAATCAAGAAGTTCATTATAGATATATAAAAAGCACGGATTCTCTTATTATGAGGATGGACTATGGATTAGGCAATCCAAATGCTGTATTTTATCATATGGTTACTATATATGCGGCATATATTTTCTTAAGATTTGAAGAGTATAATTTATGGGATAGAGTGATCTTATTTGGATCAGCTTTTTTCATATATGAAACAACATATAGTAGAACAGGATTTTTTACTATATTAGCAGGACTACTTTTTATGGAATTTGTGAGAATTATAAATCTAAAAAAAGTAAAAATTTTACCGACACTTATAAAAATATCTCCTATAATACTGATTGTTATAAGTGTTGCTGTAGGGACTGTATTTCATAAACAAAGTGCATTAAATAGAGCATTAGCAAGTAGACCTAAATATTGGAATGTATATTTATCTCAAAAGGGAAACTTCCTGAAACCTTTTGGAAATGTATATGATGCTACTGTAAAAGGTCTTAATCCGTTAGACAGTTCTTATGTTTATATAATAAGTGTATTAGGAATAATATCTTGTATATTGTTCATGTATTTATTATATAAAGGGATAGAAAGTTTTATAGAAAAAAATAAAAAAGCATACTTAGTGGTGGTAGTAATATTTTTAATGTATTCTTTTGCAGAAAATTTATTATTAGAAGCTGCATTTAGTTTTGGAATGATATTACTTATAAAAGAGTTTATATTGAATGATGAACGATATATATATTTATATAATCGTAAAAATAGGAGGATGTAATGTTAGTATCGTTGATAATGCCAACATTAAATAGATATGATGATATATATTTATTAATGAAAAGTTTAGAAAAACAAGTATATAAAAACTTTGAACTTATAGTTGTAGATCAAAATGACAATGATAAGGTAAAAGTTATAGTAGACAAGTATATTGATAAACTTGATATAAAATATATAAAAAGTGATAAAATAGGATTAAGCTACAATAGAAATATAGGAATCAAGATGGCTAAGGGACAAATAATAGGATTTCCTGATGATGATTGTGTATATGAAAATGATACATTAGAAAAGGTCATCAAGTTCTTTAAAGAAAACCAAGACTATAGAATATATAGTTGTAAAACTATGGATGCGAATAAAGTGGATGCTTTTAAGAAGATGTATGACGGAACTTGTGATATTAATAGCATAAATGTTTTAGATACTATAACATCTATAACCTTCTTTATAAACTTCAAAGAAGATAAATATACAATGTTTGATGAAAAGTTAGGCGTAGGTGGAGAATTTGGTTCTGGAGAAGAAATAGATTATATATTAAATTTATTAAGTATGAAATATAAAGGTAAATACTTTGGAGATGATATAATTTACCATCCAGCAAAAAAACATTCTAAATCAAAAGAAAAGTATGAAAGAGATTATAACTATGGTAGAGGCTTTGGAGCATTATGTAAAAAGCAGATAGTTTATAGAAAAGACTATAAATTCTTAAAGGTAATGTCATCTAAGTTAATAAGAAATATAGGAGGCTTAGTATTAAGCTCAAGTAAAGATTATCATAATGCAACTATAAAAGGTAGAATTAATGGATTTAGACAGTATAAGAAATAGTGAGGATTGGTTTTATGGATAAGATTAGATTTTTAATAAATATGACTGTTGCCTTTTTTATGTACCCATTTACTAGGTCAAAGTTTAAAGGTAAAAATATTTGGCTCATAGGTGGACATGCAGGTGATATATATAATGATAACTCTAAGTTTTTTTATGAGTATATGTTAAGAGAGCATAAGGATATTGAAATATACTGGGTCATAAACAAAGATAGCAAGATATTTGATAAAATACCAGGAAAAAAATTAGAAAGAGGAACTATAAAAAATTATTTATGCTATTTCAATGCAAAAGCTATAATATTTTCACATTCTCCATCGGCTGATATTGCACCGTTTAATTTTATAGTTCCTGTACTAAATGTATTTCACAAAAAAGTGGTTAAGGTTTATTTAAATCATGGAACTATAAGTTTTAAAAAGAGAAAGCCTATGAATGGAGCATTTAAAAAACAAATAGATGAACTTATAAGAAGCTATGAAATAGCAACAGCAAGTTCAGAGTTTGAAAAAAATATTATGGTAAATGAATGGGGTATGAGTGATAAAAGTGTGTGTATAGTTGGGAATGCTAGATATGATAATTTACCAACAAGTGAGAAGGCACAAACTAGAGACATATTATATACTCCAACTTGGAGAGACTGGATAAAGTTTAATTCAGGTAAGTTTACCGATAGTGATTACTTTAAGAATATAATGAATTTCTTAAATGATGAAAGATTAAACAAAGTTTTAGAAAAAAAAGATATTAAAATAAAATTTTACTTACATCATCTTATGCATGAATTTATAGATGATATAAGAGAAAATATAACTGGAAATCAAATTGTATTTTTAGATAAGGGAGTAATTTTAGCAAATGAAATAAGAAAGTCAGCTGCTAATATAACTGACTACTCAAGTGTAGCTATAGACTTTTTATATATGAATAGACCAATACTTTTTTATCAATTTGATATTAAGGAATATATGGAAAAGGTAGATTCATATATCGACTTAGAAACAGGAATGTTTGGATCATTAGCATACAATAAAGATGAAGCAGTAGAAAAGCTTATTGAGATAATTGAAAATGATTTTGAAGTTAAAAAGAATCAAAAAGATGAAAGAGATAATTTCTTTAAGTACAATGATAACAAAAACTGTGACAGAATATACAACTGCATATTAAGTAGAGTTGACAAATAATTTATAAATGATGAGGAAAATAATATGAAGAAAAATTTAGTATCTATAATTACTCCCATGTATAATTCTGAAAAATTTATTGAGTACACAATAGAATCAGTTTTAAATCAAACTTATGAAAATTGGGAAATGTTGATAGTGGATGATTGTTCTACTGATAACGGCGCGAATATCGTTAAGTCATATGCTGATAAAGATAGAAGAATAAAATATATCAGAATAGAAACTAACAAAGGAGTATCTCATGCTAGAAATGTAGGGTTAAAAGAAGCTAATGGACAGTTCATTGCGTTCTTAGATAGTGATGACATATGGAATAATGAAAAGTTAGAAAAGCAAATAACCTTTATGACAAAAAATGATTATGCAATTACCTTTACATCTTATGAGCTTATAAATGAAAATAATGAAAAGTTAAATAAGATAATAAGAGTTCTTGAAAAAGTAGAATACAATACTTTATTAAAAGGGAATATATTAGGTTGTTTGACTGTAGTTATAGATAAATCTAAGTTGAATTTTGATATAAAAATGAGTGGTGTGAGACACGAAGATTATGTATTATGGTTATCTATATTAAAGCAAGGATATATAGCATACGGAATAGACGAGGTTTTAGCATTATATAGAAAGTCACTTAATTCTTTAAGTGGAAATAAGATAAAATCAGCTATGTGGACTTGGAATATATATAGAAATATAGAAAAGATACCATTACACAAGTCTATATACTACTTCGTAAATTATAGTATAAATGGAATTAAAAAAAGTTAATTAGAAAGGATAAATTTAAAAATGTATAAGTTTACTGTTTTCACACCGACCTACAATAGATCTTATATATTAGAAAACTTATATAATGATTTAAAAGAACAAACTTTTAAAGATTTTGAATGGTTAATTGTAGATGATGGAAGTACAGATAATACAAAAGAATTAATTTATAAATTTAAAAGTGAAGATAAAGTAAATATAAGATATATATATAAAGAAAATGGCGGAAAGCATACAGCTATAAATTTAGGTGTAAAAGAAGCGCATGGAGAATTATTTTTCATAGTAGATAGTGATGATGGATTAATGCATAATTCATTAGAAATTGTAAATAGAAAATGGAATATGACAACAAATAAAGAAAAATTATGTGGAGTCGTTGGACTTTGTGCACATCAAAATGGAGAAACTTTAGGTACTGAAATGCCGGAGGATAAGAAGATATGCCGTTTTGCAGACTTATATTATAAGTTTGGTGTAAAAGGAGACAAAACTATAGTATTTGTAACAGATATATTAAAGAAGTATCCATTTCCAGAAAGAAAAGAAGTGAAATTCTTACCAGAAAGTATTGTTTGGTATGAGATGTCTAAAGAATATGACGTTACATGTATAAATGAACCTATGATAATTAGAGAGTATTTAGAAGATGGATTAACTAAAAATATATTAAGTAAAAGTTCTTTAAGAGGAAGAGCTTTGGAATACTTATATTTAACAAATCAAAATACATACCCTATAGATAGGTACCCATATATGTGGGCTAAAAATTATATAAACTTAGCTAGGTATTCATTGTTATCTGAAAGTAGTTATTACAAAGAAATCAATAAGTTAGGGGATAAGTTTATGTATATAGCATGTTTCCCATTAGGTTATTATAAATACTTAAAACAAAAAAAATTAGTAAAATAAACAAACTTATTGATAGTATAAATTGACAGCTACTATATAAGGAGAGTATAAATTATGAATAAACCTTTAGTATCGATAATAACACCTGTATATAATGCAGAACAGTTTTTATCGGAGACAATAAAGTCAATACAAAGTCAAACTTATAAAAATTGGGAGATTTTATTAGTAGATGATTATTCTAAAGATAACTCAGCTAATATAATAAAAGAATTTCAAAAAAGTGATGATAGAATTAAATACATAAAGCTTGCGCAAAATTCTGGGGCCTCAGTATCTAGAAATACTGGTATAAAAAATGCAAAAGGTAGATTTATTGCATTTGTAGATAGTGATGATATATGGGAGCCTAAAAAGTTAGAAGTTCAAATTAACTATATGCTAAAAGAAAAAAGAGGTTTTACATTTACATCATATAGATATATGAAAGAAAATGGATTGAAAACTAATAAGGTAGCTAAGGCACCATCTAAAATAAATTACAATGGTCTGCTTAAAAATACTATAATAGGATGCTCTACTGTAGTTGTAGATAGAAATATTATTGGTGATTTTGAGATGCCTTTAGTTAGAAGAGGACAAGATACTGCAACTTGGTTAAAAATACTAAGAAATGAAAAGTATGCTTATGGAATACAAGAAGATTTAGTTAATTATAGATTAGTAGGAGATTCTTTATCTAGTAATAAAATAAAGGCTATTAAAAGAACATGGAATACTTATAGAAATGTGGAAAATTTAGGAATGATTAAAAGTTCTTATGTATTTTGTTTTTATGTATTTAATGCAATAAAAAAAAGAATTTAGTGTAAATTTATATACATTTGGAGGGAAATATCATGAGAATTGCTATAGCCGGAACGGGATATGTAGGTTTAGTAACGGGGGTATGTTTGGCACAAGTAGGGCATACAAATGTGGTATGTGTTGATGTAGATGAAAAAAAAGTAGAGCTTATGAAAGCTGGAGTTTCCCCTATACATGAAGATGATTTAGAAGAATTAATGATGAAAAATTATAAAATGGGAAGAATTGATTATACTACAGATTACAAAAATGCATATAAAGATGCTGATGTAATAATGATAGCTGTGGGAACACCAGAGAGAAATGATGGTTCTGCAAACTTAGATTATATAAAAGAGGTAGCGATTCAAATTTCTCAAACTATAACTAAGGATACTTTAGTAGTAATAAAATCAACAGTACCTATTGGAACTAATGATGATATAGAAAGCTATATAAGAAAAAATCTGAAAAATGATGTTAAAGTAGAAGTTGCTTCAAATCCAGAGTTTTTATCGCAAGGAACGGCTGTGAAAGATACTTTATATGCATCAAGAATAGTTGTAGGTGTTGAGAGTGAGTGGGCTAAAAATATATTAGAAAGTATTTATGAACCTTTTAATCAACCAATAGTTGTGACTAATAGAAATAGTGCTGAGATGATAAAGTATGCTTCAAATGACTTCCTAGCACTTAAGATTTCTTTTATGAATGATATTGCAAATCTTTGTGAAATAGTAGGTGCAAATATTGAAGATGTAGCTTCAGGTATGAGTTATGATGATAGAATAGGGAGTAAATTTTTAAAGGCTGGTATTGGATATGGTGGTTCATGTTTTCCAAAGGATACTAAGGCATTACACTGGCTATCAACTCAGAATGGATATGAATTAAAGACTGTAAAAGCAGCCATAGAAGTGAATGAATCACAAAAACTTAGATTAGTTAGAAAAGCATCAAATTTAGTAGAGAGCTTTAAAAATATGAAGGTAGCAGTTTTAGGTCTTACATTTAAGCCTGATACTGATGATTTAAGAGAGGCTCCTTCTATACCTAATATTAAGTACTTAATAGAAAGAGGAGCTAAAATTGTAGCTTATGATCCTGTAGGAATAAAAAATACTAAAAAGATATTTGGTGATAGTATAAATTATGCAGAGTCTATAGATGATGCTATTAATGACGCCCAGATTTGTTTTATAATGACAGAATGGAAGGATATTGTAAATTATAATATATCCAATTATAAAGATAAGATGAAGAAACCTTTAGTATTTGATGGAAGAAACTGTTACAAAACAGAAGATATGTCTAATCTAGGGATAGAGTATTACTCTATAGGAAGATAGAAAGGTATATCATATGAGTACTATATGTTATTTAGCTGATGTATCTAATCCTCATACTATAAAAAGGTGTAATTTTATTAAAGAGAATTATGAAGTTAATTTAAACTTTAATGATATAGATAAAATATATAAGAAAATATTTAGTACATAAATAAGGCTTAGTCTATTGCAAATATAATTGATAGACTAAGCTTTATTTTTAAAAATTACTATTATAATTGAAAAAAATGGTAAAAAGTGTTACAATTATATTACAAATTTACAAGGGGGAAACTATGAGTATAAAAAATAAGAAAATTAATATATTATTTAAAGCAGCTACGATAGCAATACTTTCAAGTTTTATTTATATAGGAGCAAATAATCAAGAAGCATATGCACTTGAAAATGGAAGTGAAATAAATCAGTCATCCATAACATCAAATGTAGAAAAAGGTACAGTTAATCCATGTGATTACTTAAATGTAAGAAGTGGTCCAGGTGTAAATTACTCAGTAGTAACAAAAATATATACTAACAACTTAGTTGATGTATTAGAAAAAAATAGCAATGGTTGGTACAAAATAAAAGTATCAAATGGAGCTATAGGCTGGGTAAATGGAACATTTATACAAACACCAAATAGTAACACAGCAAGTGATAAAGTAAAACAAGTGGTTGACTTAGCATATAAGCAATTAGGTAAACCATATGTATGGGGAGCTACTGGACCTAATTCGTTTGATTGTTCAGGTTTTACATCATATGTATATAAGAATGGAGCTAGCGTAAATCTTCCGAGAACTTCAACAGATCAAGTAAATGTTGGAAAAACAGTAAGTAAAAGTAATTTAAAGCCAGGTGATTTAATATTCTTCTCATCAACAGGAAAAGGAATAAGTCACGTTGGATTATATATAGGCGATTCTAAAATGATACATTCTCCTAAGCCAGGAGAGAGCGTAAGAATAGATAATATTAATTCATCATATTATTCAAAAACTTACGTAACATCTAAATCTATAATATAGTATATGAAGCAGTGAATGAAAAATTCACTGCTTTTTTTACTATATTATGATTTAATTAGCATTAATTGACTAGTATATTATATTTATGTATAATTTATGTTAAAATAATTGTAGAAAGTATACGAAATATAATTATTAGGGGGGAAATATGAAAAAATTAAAAGCACTTATATTGTCGTTAGTTATGATATTTACTACATGTAATTTAAATGTATTCGCTGCGGATAATAGCAGTGAAATGAGAGCAGCTTGGATATCTACAGTTTATAATATAGACTGGCCTAAAACTCAAAATGATAAAGCTGCGCAAGAAAGGGAATACACACAGTTATTAGACAATTTAAAATCAGTAGGGTTAAATACGGTAGTAGTACAAGTAAGACCGAATGGGGATGCTTTATATAAGTCAAATATAAATCCATGGTCAGAGTACCTTACAGGAACTCAAGGAAAAGATCCAGGATATGATCCATTACCTTTCTTAATAGATGAGGCACATAAAAGAGGTATGGAGTTCCATGCATGGTTCAATCCTTACAGAGTAACTACAAGCGGTATAGATTTAAGCAAACTTGCACCGAATAACCCAGCAAGATTACATCCAGATTGGCTACTTGAATATCAAAGTGGTAGTAATAAAGCATTAGCATATAATCCAGGTTTACCTGAGGTTAGAAAGCATATAGTGGATTCTGTAAGTGAAGTAGTAAAAAACTATGATATAGATGGAGTTCATTTTGATGATTATTTCTATAGATCTGGCATGAATGATGATGCAACATACAATCAATATGGAAATGGACAAGATAAAGGTGATTGGAGAAGGGAAAATGTTAATGCTTTATTAAGAGAAGTAAATGCTTCTATAAAAAATATTAAATCAAATGTAGCGTTTGGAGTAAGCCCAAGTGGTATATGGAGAAATATATCAAGTGATCCAACAGGTTCTGATACTAGAGGAAATGAAAGTTATTCAAGTAGCTATGCAGATACAAGAGCTTGGATAAGACAAGGACTAGTTGATTATGTAGTACCTCAATTATATTGGCCAATAGGATATTCAGCTGCTGATTATTCTAAATTAGTTACTTGGTGGTCAAATGAAGTTAAGGGAACTGATATAGATTTATATATAGGACAAGGGGTATATAAACAAGGTCAAACGGAATATAGTGGTCAAAATATTGCAGCTGAAATAAAGGATCAAATAAATTTAAATAGACAACATAGTGAGATAAAAGGTAGTATGTATTTCTCAACTAGGGATATTATAAAAAATACAAATCTTCAAAATGATTTAAAGGAACTTTATGCTAATCAACCTGTAAGTTCTATAAATATAAAACAACTACAAGGAAATGATAGATATGATACTGCTGTATCTATAAGTAAAGAAGGTTGGAAAGATGGCTCTGATACAGTTATATTAACTAATGGATATTCTGTAGTAGATGGAGTTACAGCAACACCTCTTGCTGCTGCTAACAATGGTCCAATTTTATTAACAGAAAAAGGTAAATTACCTGATGTTATAAAAGTAGAGCTAAAAAGATTAAATCCTAAAAAAGTAATAGTTATAGGTGCACAAGGTGTAGTTGGGGACAATGTATTAAAAGAAGTGAACACAACAATACCTAATGCTACAACAAAAAGAATAGGTGGTATAGACAGATATCAGACATCTCTTTTAATAGCAAAAGAAATTAGTTCTATAGTACCTATAAATAGAGTTTATGTAACAGGTGGTTATGGTGAAGCAGACGCGCTTTCTATAGCAGCTAAGGCTGGAGAAGAAAAACAACCAATAATATTATCACAAAAATCAAGTATCGGAAGTGATATATACAACTGGTTAGATAGTAAAAATTTAACAGATGCTTATTTTATAGGTGGAAGTCAAGTTTTATCAGATAATGTAATAGCAAAAATAAACACAGTGACTTCTAATAATGTATCAAATAATAGAGTATATGGAAATGACAGACAAGAAACAAATGCTAAGGTTATAGAAAAGTTTTATCCAAACAGTAGTTATAATTCTGTATTAGTTACAAAAAGTAACCCATTAGTAGATGCATTAACAGCAGGTCCTTTAGCAGCTAAGATTAAGTCTCCTATAGTTATAATAGGAAGTGGAGTGAGTTCTCTTCAAAATACTATATTACAAAATAAGAGCACAGAATTAGTATATCAAGTTGGTAGTGGAATAAATCAAACTGCTTTTAACAAGGTTATAGAATTATTAAAATAACAAGAAAAGGAGCTAATCTCTATTTTGAGATAGCTCCTTTTTATTGTTATTTTTTATTTACTACATTTTTGGGTTGTCTTCAGGCATTATATTCATGAATATAAAGTCATGTAATATTTCTAATGAGTCTGGGTCAAATTGTAATACCCATCCAGTCTCGAGGCTTAAAATTCCACCAGTACTATGAACTCCATCATCAATTGGGAATTCCATTTGTTTTAATTCAAGATTTCCAATACCTAAAACTTTAGTACCTAATCCTATTATTTCAGTAGGTTTCATATTTGTTTGAACATAAGGAAGTATAGTATTAACTAAACTAGGATACTTAGTTATAGGTAAATCCTTAACTCCATTTATTAAACCTTGTATAACATTTCTTTGTCTTCTATCTCTTTCAAGTGCTGAGTCATTATGTCTTATACGAGAATAAGCCAATAATTGATATCCATTTAAAGTTTGAGATCCAGAGTTTTCTATATATTGTATAGAACCTTTATTTGGGTTTGTATTCCAAGTATAAGTTTCTGGAATGAATTTATTCATTTCGTTTATTTCGCCATCTTGAACATCAACTGCAACGCCACCTAAAGTATCAACTATATCCATGAAAGAATAGAAGTTAACTGTAGCATATTCTTGTATATCTAACTCAAAGTTTTGTTCTATAGTTTCAATTAATAAACTTTCTTGACCATAAACGTAAGCATGAGTAAGTTTTTGTTTACCATGTCCAGGAATATCAACATAAGTATCACGTGCTAAAGATGTAAGCTTAAGGCTTTTATTCTTACCATCTACAGTAAGTATCATCATCGCATCAGATCTTGAATTTTTTTCTCCAGGTCTACCATCAGTACCCATCAATAGTATATTTGTAATTCCATTTTCATTTTTGTAATCATTATTATTTAAGATATCTTGGTTAGCACCAGAGTCGTGCATTCCTTTTAACTTAAAATAAACATATCCAAACGTAGCTGCAGGAAATGCTATAACTAATACGGCCAAGCATATAACTAGTTTTTTTAATTTCGACAAGATAATCCCTTCTTTCCTATTTTTTTAGAATAATATATTTATTATATTCGAGTATCGAAATATATTCAATATACAATCTTGTCATATTATTTATTTTATTGTTATTTATAGATGAGAATAAATAATCTCCATATTACCATTAAATATAAAGTCGCCGAAATCATAAGGTAATATAAAATGAGAGCCTTTATTTAAATTGTAATTACCTGATTTACAAATTAGCATACCGCTACCTTCTATAACACTATACAAAGAAAATAAAGTATTATGAGTAAGCTTACACTCGCCGAATATATTTAATTTATGAACACTGAAAAACTCATTGCTTATAAAGGTAGTATGTGTAAAAGTATTATTTTTAATAACTTTATAATCAAGAAGACTTTCTATATGAGGCACTGTAGTAACATCTAGTGACTTATCTATATGAAGCTCACGTTTATTTCCATTATTATCAACTCTATTGTAATCATAAATTCTATAAGTAGTATCAGAATTTTGTTGGGTTTCTAAAACTAAGGTACCTTTGTATAAAGCATGAATAGTTCCGCTTGGGACATAGAAGAAATCACCTTTTTTTATATTAATCCTTTTCAGAAGTTTATCCCACTCATTGTTATTTATCATAGAGTGGAGATCTTCTTTAGACTTAGCATTGTGACCAAATATAATTTCTGCATCATCATCGCAATCTAATATGTACCAACACTCAGCTTTTCCTAGTTCACCATTTTCATTTATTTTAGCATATTCATCATTTGGATGAACTTGAATCGATAAATTATCATTAGCATCTAAGATTTTTGTTAATAATGGAAATTTATCTCCTTTAGCATTACCAAATAAATCTCTGTGATTATTCCATAGATAGGATAAACTTTTACCTTTATACTTACTATTAACTATTACGCAATCACCATTATCATGAGAACTTATAGCCCAACATTCTCCTATACTATCTGAAGGTAATTCATAATTAAAAGTATTTTTTAAAGCAGTTCCCCCCCAAACTCTATACATGAACAATGGTTTTAAAAATAATGGTTCCATATGGCCTCCTAAAAATTAATCTATATATAAAACTAGTATATATTAGATATGTAAAAAATCAAGACTATAAAAACTAATAAAAGATATATTATATAGGCTTAATTACTTAGAAAATTCTCTGCATATATCTTCATAAGATGAAATATTTATATAAGATTATTTTCCATGCAAAAACATATTGCAATTTACATCATATATTCATATTAAGTAGTACAGACAAATATGAATAGGAGGGTTAAAATGCTATCCATTGACAGACAGGTTATAGAAGAAAATAATAATTTAGTAAGGTGTAGTTTAAATTATCCAGTTATCAAAGAACAAGAATGTGAAGGAAACATAATACAAATTATAAATCAGCTAATATATGAAGACATAATATCCTTCAAGGATGTATCAAATGATGAATGTAATAATAACATAGGTAGTATAAGTGAGTATATATTAAATGCTATATCAGAATATAGAATAACCTTCAATAAAAATCATATTATTAGTATACCTATAGAATTCTCACAACTCAGAGGATTATACGATATAACCTATATAAATTCCTATAATTATGATATAGCTCTAGGAAAGTGTATAACGTTAAGTGACATTTTTGATAATGAAACTAGTTATATAGAGTTAATAAATAAAAAGCTATTAAATGAAATTAATAATACTTTGAATGAGTATAGGTATGACTATTACGATGGTGAAGCAGATGAAGTTAAATTTATTTACGACGCTGAATCTTTTTATATAGAAGAAAATGGGATAGTCATCTGTTTTTCTAGTTATGAAGTTAGTAAATATATTTCCTATTTTATAGAGATAAAAATTTTATTTTCTGACTATAAAGATTATTTAAGCAGATACACTATTGATAATATCTGCAATTATAAGAATTAAGGGGGCATACAAAAAAATGAAACAACTACAGGAATATAATAGAGAAAAAGCGGTAGCATATGCTAAAAAATGGGCTTTATCTCATAATCCTGCTTATGCTAATTATGAAGAATATGGAGGCGATTGTACCAATTATATATCTCAGTGTATAGAACATGGAAATATACCTTTGGACAACATTGGAGAACATGTACTCAAGAAATGGTATTGGTATAGTGAAAATTATAGAACACCAACATGGACAGCAGCAGAGCCTTTTTATAAGTATATAATAGGTAATAATAAAGAGAACACTCAAGACTTTGGTATCTATGCAAGGATAGCTACCTATAATGAATTAGAGTTAGGGGATATAGTTCAATTGGTGTATGAAGGTAGAGCAATTCATACCATGATAGTAACTAATATAATATTAGAGGGAGATTATGTGGTGGATTATTATATATCTCAACACACTTATGATTTACTAGATTACCCACTGAGCTTAAAAGAAGGAGAAAAAAGATATATAAAAATATTAGGATATTATAATTATTGATAACTATTAATATAAAAATCATTTTATATAAAAAATAACCTATAGATTGAGACTATATAACAAGCTCGATTCTATAGGTTATTTCATTATTATGATATAAATACTCTTCAATATATATTTTATAATACCGAGGGTCAACTACATGGATTCTTTTTAATTAGAAGTTAAAAAAGGTATAAAACTATAAGCATAATATTTCTAAAAAATGTAAATAATCTCAATAAGAGAGGTGAAGATATATGAGAATACCAAAACATGTAGGTATTATACCTGATGGAAACAGAAGATGGGCACAAAACCAAGGTATGACAAAAGAAAAAGGATATGATAGTGGATTAGACCCAGGACTTGATGCATATAGACAATGCAGAGATATAGGGGTAGAAGAAGTAACATTCTATGGATTTACCACGGATAATACAAAACGACCAGCATATCAAACAGAAGCTTTTACAAAATCTTGTGTAGATGCGGCAAACATGCTAGCTAAAGAAGGAGCGGCTTTATTAGTAATGGGAAACACCAAATCGCCAATGTTCCCTAAGGAATTGTTACCATATACAAAAAGAGTAGAAGCAAAGCCAGGTCAAATAAAAGCTAATTTATTAGTAAATTATGGATGGCATTGGGATTTGAATACTTTAGCCGATGCAGATAATGTGAATAAGAATAATATACAAGACTACATACAATCTTTTGATATTTCTAGATTGGATTTAATAATAAGATGGGGCGGAAGAAGACGTTTAAGTGGGTTCTTGCCAGTTCAATCTATTTATGCAGATTTTTATGTTATAGATGACTATTGGCCAGATTTTGATAAAAATCATATGACAGATGCCTTTAATTGGTATAATGGACAAGATGTGACACTTGGAGGATAGAAAAATAAATAAAGTATATGGGTAAAATGTTGAAATATAGCTTCCTGAGTGGTAAAATACATATATTGTATAACTTAAACTAATCTCAGGAAGGTATGAAGATGTCAAATAGAAAAAATTCCAACAATCATAAAAATAGAAGAAGAGATACTGGAGTGAAAGTAAAAAAGAAAAAAATAAATAAGAAAAAAATTGTATTACTAATTTGTATGATAGGTATATTTGGATTAGGAATGAATAAAGCTACACTTGGAGTTTCTCAAGTTGTAAAAAATATAGATGACGTTAAAAATAAAAAAATCGAAGAAGAAAAAAAAATCGAAGAGGAAAAACAATTTAACCTAGAATTAGAACAAAAAGATGGATTAGATAAAAAATATACAATACTAATAGATCCAGGTCATGGTGGAAAAGACCCAGGTAATTTAGGAACACCTGTAGTAGAAGGAGACGCTAAGGCAAAGGTATATGAAAAAGATTTAAATCTTAAAATCGGAAAAAAAGTGGCTAGCATACTGTCAAAACAAAATGATGTACAAGTTATTTTAACAAGAACAGAGGATAAATCTGTTAGTTTAGAAGACAGAGTAATACTGGCAAACAATAAAGAGCAAGAAATAGATGCATTTATATCAATACACATGAATGCAGAATCAGGAGGCAATACTGCCAATGGTATAGAAACATATTATAGGACAGGAGCTACTCCAGAAGATAAATCATTACAACTTGCAAATTCAGTACAAAAAACTATTGGTTCATATGTTAAGATGAAAGATAGAGGCGTAAGGCAGGAGGTACTACAAGTTTTAAGAGATAGCAATGTAACTGCTATATTAGTTGAGTGTGGTTTTATAACTAATGATAAAGAACAACAAAAATTACTAGATGAGCAATATCAAAATCAATTATCAGAAGGTATAGCTCAAGGAGTGTTAACTTTCTTAGATGAAAATTCTTAAATATAAAAAAGCCTTCAATTGAAGATTTATAAGGAAGGCTTTTTTGAAGCACATATACGGGAATTATATTTATTTAAAGTTTTAAAATGAATATAATTTCCTATGTGCTATAATTAAATAAAAATAAAGCTATAATTTATAAAAATGGGATGGAAACATCCTATTTTTTTATGCATAAATATACATTAGAGCATAATTCTAGATATGGAGGGAAGTGTATGGGAAAGTCTACTTTTAACATTGTAACTTTTGATGGAGGTGGATTAAGAGGGGCATTAAGTATTGGTATTTTTGAACGTATACAAAGGGAAATTCCAGATATAATAAGGACCGCAAATTTATTAGGTGGAACATCTACAGGGAGTTTAATAGCCTTAGGTCTAGCTTATGGAGTAAGTTCTAATGAAATTAAAGAATTGTACTCTATAGAAAATTCTAAATATATATTTAGTAAACCTTATTCAGAGATGTTAAGACCGAAATATAATAATGAGCATTTAAAAGAAATATTATTAAACATATTTCCAGAAGATTTAAAGCTGAAAGATTTAGGAAAATTAGTAGTAGTACCCAGTTTTTATATAGGTAGTGAGACTAGTCCTTGGAAGCCTATCTTTTATAATAATATACCTAATTCACCTACAGAAAATGCTAGAGTTATAGATGTAGCAATGTCAAGTAGCGCTGCACCAGTATTTTTCCCAACGTACAAAAGTCATATAGATGGAGGAATAATGGCAACAGACCCTAGTTTAGCGTGTGTTGTATATGCAATGGGAAAAGAATTAGGCAAAGGTTGTGAGGATATGAGACTTTTATCATTAGGAACGGGGTATAACTTTAATAGTATAAAACAAGACACAACATCTTGGGGTGCACTAGATTGGATAATTAGTAAAAATCCTGATTTTCCAATAATATCACTGACATTAGAAGCTAGTGCCCAGATGAGTCAAATTTTTTCACGAAAATTATTAGGAGATAATTATAATCGAGTAAATCCACGAATGGATAGAGATATAGGAATGGATGATTGTGAAGCTTTGAAATATTTAACTGAGTTGTCTAATAGTTATGATATAGGTGATGATATAGCGTGGATGAAAGAAAAATGGAATAAATAGAAAAAGTATGTGTGCTATAATTAACTTGGGGAATTAAGAAGTTTATCATATTTGGAGGGGAAATATGGGGCTAGACTTAGGAAGTATTACAAGGGATAATTTTTTAGTGTCAAAAGGCTATGAAAATAGTTTAGATGATATCACTAAACGAACAAATGGAATTTACTATACACCAAGGATTATAGTAGAATATATTATGGAAAAGACTCTAAAAAAACATGATATAATTAAGAATCCGTGTCCAAAAGTATTAGATATATCTTGTGGATGCGGTAATTTTTTATTAGAGGCATACGATGTTCTATATGATTTGATAGAAGATAATATAGATGAATTAAAAGAAAGATATGGAGAAGTTTATTGGAAAATCGATAATATCCATAATCATATAATAAGTAACTGTATTTATGGAGCTGATATAGATAATAATGCTATAGAAATTTTAAGGAAAAGCTTACAGCAAAAAAATGATGATTCTATTATAGAAAACATAAATTTATACTGCTGTGATAGTCTTAAAGAGCATTGGGATGAAAAATTTGACTATATAATAGGAAATCCACCATATCTAGGGCATAAGAAGTTAGACAAGGAATATAAGAAGTTTTTAATTGAAAGATACCGTGAAGTTTATAGAGATAAATCAGATTTATACTATTGCTTTTATCAAAAAATCATAGAACTTTTAAATGAAAATGGAGTGAGTAGCATTATAACTCCAAGATATTTTTTAGAAAGTCCATCAGGCAGAAATTTAAGAAATTACATAAAAGATAATAGTAGTATAAAAGAAATCGTAGATTTTTTAGGATATCCTATATTTAAGAATATAGGAATTTGCAGCTGCATAGTTACATTAAATAAAGGGTTAAAAGTTAATAATAATATAGAAATTTTTAAAATAATAAATGAAAATATAGATGTGGAAAATATAGAAGATATAGATAGTTTAATACAAAGTGATGAATTTGAACATTTTATTACTAAGCAAGATACATTAGGTGAGGAGTGGATAATAGTAAATAAAAAAGATGAACAATTTTATAATAAGATTGAAGCAAATTGTAATTATAAACTAGAAGATATAGCAACAAGTTTTCAAGGAATAATAACCGGATGTGATAAAGCGTTTATATTAAATAAAAAAGATGAAAAAATAAAAAATATAAATGAGAATCTTTTGAAGCCTTGGGTAAAAAATAAAGATATAAATAAATATATCGTAGCTGATAATGAGTATGAGTTAATTTACTCAAATGATATAGATGATGAAGATAAGTACCCTACTGAAATAAATGGATTCATAGGAATATATAAAGAGAAGTTATTAAATAGAAGAGAATGTAGAAAAAATATTAGAAAATGGTATGAACTTCAGTGGGGGAGGGAAAAATACTTATTTGAACAGGTAAAAATAATGTATCCTTATAAGTGTTGTGAAAATAGATTTGCAATAGATTATAAAAAAAATTTTTGTAGTGCGGATGTTTACTCATTTTTCATAAAAGAAGAGTATATAAATGAATTTTCCTATGAGTATTTAGTAGGAGTTTTGAATTCAAATGTATATGATAAATATTTTAAAATAACTGCTAAGAAAATGAGCAAAAAAATTTATGATTATTACCCAAATAAAGTTATGAAAATAAGTATATTCAAAGATAATAATTATAATAAAATAGAGATATTATCTAAAACTATAATAAAACAATTAAAAAACACTAGAGATAATAAAGATGATGATATACTAAGTTTACAACAGGAAATAGACAGATTAATAGAACAGTCTTTAGATGTTCAATCACTAATATAGCCATATAGTCATATAATTATAAAAAGACAATTTTAAGGGGGCAATATTATGCTGAATGTTAGAATATCTGAAGTTGAAAAAATTGTATATATAGAAGTAAAAGGATATATAAGTAGTAATGAAGCGAAACTATTTTTAAATAATTACAAGCAAAATACAAGAACAATTAAAAGTAATCAATATAGGTTAGTAGTTATACCATCTATATTTGAATGTGAAAATAATGAAGATTTAAGAGTAGTATGTATGTCTTTTTTCAAAAGCGGATATAAAAAGATGTATTTAGTAGATCCAAGTAATTATATAATGAGTATAATGAATTTAGGAAAAATAGAGCAAAAAATGTTTAATAAATCAGTTAAAGTTATAAGCTCGGTTAAGGATATAAAATAAATTTGTTTATTGATATAGTATATTTTAAATAAAACAAAAATATATTTTAGTATACAAAGTGTGATTTTATACAACTAATTAATAAAAAATTTGAAAGATATATACTTTTTTGGACATTTTATGATAAAATATATTTAAATTTGTAAGAATAATTACATGATTTAATTTTGAAATATTAAACTAAATTTTAATAAAACTTATATTTCGACTTGAAAAACAATGCAAATTGTAATATATTTTAAATGGTAGTTAGATTTTAGGAAATCCTTATACAAAAAAATATATATCTTTCATATCAAAATAGGTGATAAATATGAAAGGTTTAGTATTAGAAGGTGGAGGAACAAAGGGTGCATATCAAATAGGTGCATACAAAGCCCTAAGGGATCTAGGATTAGAATTTCAAGGAGTAACAGGAACTTCAATAGGAGCATTGAATGGTGCTTATATAATACAAAATAATATTGAAGTTATGGAAGATATTTGGTTAACTTATGACTATACTCATTTTATGAACATGGATGAGGAGAGTTATGAGAAATATAAAAATATAGATTTTACTCCTAAAAACTTTAATGTTGTAATAGAACTTATAAATAAAGCTGTAAGAAATGAAGGAATTGATGTAAGTCCGTTAAGACAATTACTAGAGAAAACTTTAAATGAAGAAGCTATAAGAACATCAAATAAAGATTTTGGACTAGTAACGGTTTGTTGGGATAAAAAAATTAACCCACATCCTCTATATCTAGAAGATATACCTAAGGGGAGATTAGTAGATTATTTAATAGCAAGTTCAAGTTTACCAATTTTCAAACTTGATAAGATGGATGAAAAGCTTTATTTAGACGGAATGTTCTCTGATAATATGCCAATAAGTCTACTTGAAAACAAAGGTTATACAGATATAGTTGTAATTAGATTAATGGATGACTTTCTTGGAAAAATAAATTTAAATAAGCATCAAGATATAAATGTAAAAACCATAATTCCTTCAGATTATCTAGGAGGGATTTTGAATAAAGATAAAGATAGCGTAGAGAAAAATATAAATTTAGGTTATCTAGATGCTATGAAAGCATACGATAGATATGAAGGAATTAAATATTACTTTAATGCAGATTATAAATTTGATGAAGAATATTGCTTTGATAAATTTAGACGGTTGGATAATAATACTATTGAAAACCTTTCTAACTTGTTAGGAATAAAAAAAGACCCAAATCTTAGAACTCTAATGGAGAGTATAATTCCGAGGCTTGGAGAAGTGTTAAATTTAGATAAAGCTTTTTCATACAAAAATTTATTTTACTGCATATATGAAAAAAAGCTTGAAGAAAATAGTATAAATAGGTTACAGTTATATGACTTTAATAAAGTTGTAGATACTGTAAATAAAAATATAAATAGTAATAAAAACTTAACATCAAACTTTGAGGTTAGACCTATGATATCTTTACAAAAGAACAAGATGTCAAAAATTTTGACAAATTGTATATTAAAAGATTTTAAAAATCAAGGTTAGCCCGAATATTCCTATAGTGGGACAAAAAAGGCACCGTTGGACAAAAATGGAACAAGTAACCAAAAAAGGAATTTTTAGGAAAATAACTATCAGCTAATAAAGTAAATAAAATACTTTAAGAATAAATTTATTGGAGGTTTCATAATGGAAAAATTAGTAAGTATAAAAAATGCAAGTGGATTACACGCTAGACCAGCAGGTATGTTCGTTAAGAAAGCTGCTGAATTCAAATCTACAGTTGAAGTAGTAGCTAAAGGAAAAACTGTAAATGCTAAGTCGATAATGGGAATAATGAGTTTAGGATTAGCTCAAGGAGAGGAAATAACAGTTGTTGCTAATGGAGAAGACGAAGCTGCTGCTGTAGCTGCATTAGTTGAATTAATTGAAGGTGGATTTGGAGAATAATATCTACCTTATTTCTAAAGATGAATAAACCTCGGATTATGCCGAGGTTTTATTTGATATGAACTAACTTTAAATATATATAATTAAAATAAAAATAAAGTGTTAGGAGGGAGTACCCATGTACAAAGGAACAGGAGCATCTCCTGGAATTGCTCTAGGAAAAGCATTAGTAGTTGAACATAGTGAATTAGTGATAGAAAAAAGAAATATAGAAAATATCGAGGAAGAAATTGATAAGTTACAAAATGCCATTGAGATATCGAGAGAAGAATTAACTAAGGTTAAGGAAAAAGCTTTCAGAGAGTTAGGGGAACATGAAGCTGAAATATTTGAAGCTCATTTATTAGTTTTAGCTGACCCTGAATTAGTAGACTCTGCTATAGCTAAAATAAGAGATGAAAAAGTAAATGCTGACTTTGCTTTAAATGAAATAAAAGAAATGTTTGTATCAATGTTTGAATCTATGGATAATGAATATATGAGAGAAAGAGCTGCTGATATAAAAGACGTTACAAACAGAGTACTTAGACATATATTAGGTATTAAGATTGTTGATTTAGCAGGGCTTGATGAAGAAGTAGTGTTAATAGCGCATGACTTAACTCCATCAGATACTGCTACAATGAACAAGAAAATGGTATTAGGATTCTTAACTGATATAGGAGGAAGAACTTCTCATACTGCTATAATGGCTAGAACATTGGAAATAGCTGCAGTAGTAGGTTTAACTGATATAACTTCAAAAGTTAAAGATGGAGACTATATAGTATTCAATGGAGACACTGGTGAGGTTATAGTAAATCCAGATGAAGAAATTAAGGCTAAATATCAAGCATTAAAAACTGATTTTGAAGATTACAGAAAATCACTAGACTTACTAAAAGGACAAACATCTGTAACTCTAGATGGGAGACATGTTGAGTTAGCTGGAAATATAGGAAGTCCTAACGATGTAGAAGGATTAATAAAGAATGATGCTGAAGGTGTTGGTCTTTACAGAACAGAATTCTTATACATGGATAAGGATGATGCATTCCCAACAGAAGAAGAACAATATGAAGCATATAAGGCTGTACTTGAAGGAATGGGTGGAAAGCCTATAGTAATAAGAACATTAGATATAGGTGGAGATAAGGAATTATCTTACTTTAAGATGGATCCTGAAATGAATCCATTCTTAGGATACAGAGCTATAAGATTATGCTTAGATAGAACTGATATATTTAAAACTCAATTAAAAGCTTTATATAGAGCGAGTATTCATGGGAAATTAAGAATAATGTTTCCAATGATATCTTCATTAGAAGAGTTATTAGCATCTAAAGAAATTATAAAAGAAGTATTAGCAGAAATGGATGCAGAAGCAATACCTTATGCTAAAGATGTAGAAGTAGGTATGATGATAGAAATACCATCTGCTGCTGTTATATCTGATGTATTAGCTAAGCACGTAGACTTCTTCTCAATAGGAACTAATGACTTAATACAATATACTTGTGCAGTTGATAGAATGAACCAAAAGATAAGTTATCTTTACAACCAATTCAATCCAGCTGTATTAAGATTAATAAAGATGGTAATAGATAATGCTCATAAAGAAGGAAAATGGGCAGGAATGTGTGGAGAGTCTGCAGGAGATGCAAGAATGATACCAATACTTTTAGGTATGGGTCTTGATGAGTTCTCAATGAGTCCAATATCTATACTTCCAGCAAGAAAGTTTATAACTTCTGTTAACTATGAAGATATGAAAAACTTTGCAGATGAAGTATTAAGTTTGCCAACTGCTGAAGAAATAAAGAACCACGTAGATAAAACTTTCAATATGTAATAAATTAAAAGTCGCTATAAGTTTAGCGACTTTTTTGTGTAAAAATGAATAACTAAACTAATATTGTAAAAACTAAATTAAGACAATAGAAATTTTATAATTCAGGAGGCAGGAAATTATATGATGCAAATATTGATAGGTACTGCGCTACTTTTATTAGTTTTAGCACTATTTACACTATTTAGTTACAAAGCACCACATGGTATGAAAGCAATGGGAGCACTAGCAAGTGCAGCGTGTGCAAGTTTCTTGGTTGAAGCTTTTCATTTTGCTTTCTTTGGTCAAGTTTTAGGAATCAAATTTTTAGAAGGTGTAGGGGGAGCAAATGGTTCCCTAGGAGGAGTTGCAGCAGGTATATTAGTACCTCTTGCACTGGGAGTATCTCCAGTTTATGCGGTTTTAGTTGGTTTATCAATTTCAGGATTTGGTATACTTCCAGGATTTATAGCTGGTTACTTAGTTGCTTATGTAGTTAAGTTCTTAGAAGAAAAAGTACCTGCTGGTCTTGATTTAATAGTTATAATATTAGTTGCTGCTCCACTTGCAAGAGGTATAGCAATGGGTATGGATCCTATAGTTAAGAGTTCATTAACTCAAATAGGACAAGTTTTAATACAAGCTGCTGATGCTTCTCCAATAGTTATGGGTATAATATTAGGAGGATTAATAACAGTTGTTGCAACTGCTCCTTTAAGCTCAATGGCTTTAACTGCCATAATAGGCTTAACAGGTGCTCCAATGGCAATAGGGGCTTTATCAGTATTCGGTTCTTCTTTCATGAACTATGTATTCTTCTCAAAAATGAAGTTTGGTTCAAAGAAAGATACAATAGCTGTTGCTATAGAGCCTTTAACTCAAGCAGATATAATATCTGCTAACCCAATACCAGTATATGTTACTAACTTTATAGGTGGAGCTATGTCGGGTATAATAATTGCTATGATGGGACTTATAAATAATACACCAGGTACAGCGACACCGATAGCAGGTTTTGCTATAATGTTTGCTTACAATAGAGCAGACAAGGTACTAATAGCGGCATTTGGGTGTATAGTAGTAAGTGTATTAGCTGGATTTATAGGATATGCAATGTTTAAAGACTATAAAATAATAACAGCAGATGAAATAAGAGGAAATACTAGAAGAATAGATGATCATGATGGAGATGGTAATATAGTTTAAATTTGAAAAATTAAAAAAATTTAAAATATATAGTGAATTTAAGCTTTAATTTAATAAAATAAAGTTATTTCTTTAAAACTTAATATAAATAAATTAAAATTCGGAAAATGACCATAATAAGTAAAAATAGTTAATTAAACTAAAAAAATAATTATATTGACAGAGATAAGTTAATATATTAGAATTACTACAAGATACAATCGTAATAAATAATAAGTCCTAAAGACCTTGAAAGGAAGAGTAGATATAGTATGTAGTCTCAGCGAGTTGGTGATAGTGAGAGTCCAATACGAAGCCTATATTGAAGAACATCCTGGAGTTGCTAACCGAAATTTTATCATAAAGAGTAGGCTTAGCCGGAACCAATCCGTTATCAAGTTGGAATGTACTGGGATCAATCTCGCTACATTAATAAGGAGAGCTTGATTTTTCAAGTTAATCAGGGTGGTACCGCGGAAGAACAACCTTTCGTCCCTATATTTTATATATAGAGACGAGAGGTTTTTTTATATACAAAAAAGGTCATGGCCAGACCTAGTCACAATATTACAATCAAAATAGAAATAACAAGTAGTAAAAATGTATGACGTCATACTCAAACTATAAAATTAGATTTAAAATATCGAGACTATCTTAAAGCAGTTTATAAAATTAATTATGTAATATAGTTAAAAAAGGAAATTATAAAAAATTAAAATATAAGGAGCGTATAAAATATGTGTTTAATAATACCAGAGCAATATAAAACTAGTTTAGAAGTTATTCAAACTCAACAAGCGATAAAACATCTTAAGGATTTTTTTGAAAATAGATTAGGAGAAACGTTAAAACTTACAAGAGTATCATCACCATTATTCGTATTACCTGAAACAGGTACAAATGATAATTTAAATGGAATAGAAAAAGCAGTAAGCTTTGAAGTTCCAAATATGGGTAAAAAAGCTGAAGTTGTTCAATCTTTAGCTAAATGGAAAAGAATGGCTTTGAAAAAATATGGTTTCTCAGTTGGAAGAGGACTATATACAGATATGAATGCGATTAGAAAAGATGAAGAACTAGATAATATCCATTCGATATATGTAGATCAATGGGATTGGGAACTTATGATAGATAAAAGCGATAGAAATATGGAAACTTTAAAAGATGTAGTTACAAAAATATATAAAGTATTCAAAGAAACAGAAGAACATGTTCGTAAAATATATCCACAAATAAAAAGAGTTCTTCCACAAGAAATAACGTTCATAACATCTCAAGAATTATTAGATATGTATCCAGAATTAACACCAAAGGAAAGAGAAGATAAAATAGTTAAAGATAAAGGTGCAGTATTCTTAATGCAAATAGGAAAAGAACTTACTTCTGGAGAAAAACATGATGGAAGAAGTCCAGACTATGATGATTGGGATTTAAACGGAGATATACTTTTCTATAACCCAATATTAGATAATGCATTAGAGCTATCTTCAATGGGAATAAGAGTAGATGAAGAAAGTTTAGATAAACAGTTAAGAGTATCAGGATGCGATGACAGAAGAAGTTTAGATTATCACAAAGCTTTATTAAATGGAGAGCTTCCATACACTATAGGTGGAGGAATTGGTCAATCAAGAATATGTATGTACTTCTTAAATAAAGCTCATATAGGTGAGGTTCAAGTTGGAGTATGGCCACAAGATATGGTTGAAAACTGTAGTGAAGCTGGAGTGCATTTACTTTAATTATAATAAATTAAATTTAATATATTTATCAAAATAAGCATATAGGTTATAATAGATTTTAAGTTAAACTTATGGGGTGATAAATATGAAAAACTTAATGAAAGTAATAAATGTTTTATTAGATGGTTTAAAAAGAGTTTTAGTGAGATTTAGAGAAGCTAAATTGGGATTGCTTTTTATCATAAACATATTTAAGATACCTGACTTTATAAGTGATAAAAGAGTAAGTATAATAAACAAGTTCAGATTAATATTTGCTTTAGCTACTGCAATTGTATATATAGTATCTGGGATAGACTTTATACCAGAAATGATAGCTGGTATATTTGGATTTATAGATGATATATTTGTATTGGTTTGGAGCTTAGGTATTGTTAATGAAGAAATAGAAAAATATAAAAAAATGATAAAAGAAAATAAAGATCCTAATGTCATAGAGGGTGTAGATTTTCATATAAGAGATGAAAAAGAGTAGTGATAAAATAATAAGCCAATAAATTTATTTTAAATAAAACAAAAGCCTTCAAGAAAATTTAATTTTCTCGAAGGCTTTTGCTATAGCACATAGGAAATTATATTTATTTTAAGATACTATTTAAAGAATCTAATAGAAGTTCATTTTCATCAGGTCTTAAAATGCATACTCTAAAGAAGTATTCATCTAATCCATCAAAAGAAGCACAATCTCTAATTATAATTTTATGAGGAATTAATTTTTCTCTAACTTCTTTAGCAGTTAAGCTCTTTGATGTAATCTCACATAATATGAAGTTACCTTGGCTATCATAAACCTTCAAATCCTCTAACTTTCTAAGTTGATTAATTAATAAAGTTCTTTGCTCAGTCATCACATTAACAGTATTATTTATAAAATCATTATCCTTAAACATGATTTCACCCATCAAAGAAGCTAAAATATTTACATTCCATAAATCTAAACTAGAGTTAATACTTTTTTGTATTTTTTCATTAGAAATAAGTCCATAACCAAGTCTAATACCTGGAGTAGAAAAGAACTTAGAAGTACCTCTTATAACAAATAAATTATCATAAGTATCAACTAATTTAGTAGAAGAAAATTTATCAGAATCAGTAAACTCTATATAAGTTTCATCTACCATAACAAAAGCCTTTGTGTTTTTTAATAACATCTCAATTTCACTGCATGTAAAAGTAAATCCAGTTGGATTACTTGGATTACATATAATTATTAATTGGTAGTTATTTTTATTAACATTATTAATAAGTTCATTTATATCGATTTTAAAATCGTTTTCTTTTTTAGAATAATACTTATCAATTCTACACCCAATCTTACTTAATTCTTTTTCGTACTCAGAATAAGCAGGAGAAAGCAATAAGGCATCATCAGGATTAATAGTTTTTATAAAAGAAGATATTAATTCAGTTGCACCACTTCCTAAAATTATATTTTTTTGTAAACAATTACAATAATCTGATATGGATTTTTTTAAATTTATGTAATTAGGATCTGGATATATAGAAACTTGATTTATATTATCTATAACATATTGCTTAGCAAGTTTAGATGCTCCAAAGGGATTTATATTAGAACTAAAATCTAAAAACTCATTTTTTGAAAAACCATACTTTTTAGACAAATCATATAAATTAGCACCATGATTTACACTCATAAAAATACCTCCTTAGTTAGTTTGTATATTTAAATTATATATGTTTCCATAAATATTGTCACTATGCAAATATATTTAATTTAATAGTTAGAAATCGGTAAATTACTTTACTTTGATGTGATCTTTATACCAATTAGAAAGTATATGAAAAAATGAAAATATTAAATGAACATATATATAATACAAATAAAATTTTAAGTGCAAGGAAATAAAAAATTATTTATTATGTAGGTGAATGATAATTTACAATATAATAAATATAAAATTTTTAATTAGAAATTGATTTTAATAGTATAGGCGATTTATGGGTAAAGTATAATATAACAAATATATATTAATTTATATATAAACGAATTATTCTTAAAAATAGTATAAAAACATTCTATTATTTATAGAGATATGTTATACTATTTTTATAATAATATACGTAAAATCAGGAGGATTAATATGTTCAAAGTTACAGAAGTAATGATATCTGAAGAACAATTAGCAAATAAAGTAAGTGAATTAGCTAAACAAATAGAAAAAGATTTTAAAGGCGAAGAATTATTAGTAGTAGGAATACTAAAGGGAGCAAGTGTATTTGTTGCTGATTTAATAAGAAAAATAAATTTAGATGTTAATATAGATTTTATGAGTGTTTCTAGTTATGGAAATTCAACTGAAAGTTCAGGTACTGTAAAAATACTAAAAGACTTAGATGTTGATATAGAAGGAAAGAATGTACTAATAGTTGAAGATATAATAGATTCAGGATTAACTTTAAGTAACTTAGTTGCAGCACTAGAAACAAGAAATCCTAAGTCTCTAAAGCTATGTACACTATTAGACAAGCCTGAAAGAAGAAAAGCTAATATACCTGTTGACTATGTAGGATTTGTTATAGAAGACAAGTTTATAGTAGGATATGGAATAGACTATGCAGAAAAGTATAGAAACTTACCTTATATAGGTGTAGTTGGACAATAATAAATTTAAATTTATAAAAGTCAATTTTGAAAGCACTAATTTTATAATTAGTGCTTTTTTGATTATAAAAATTTTTAAAACTATATAAGACATCACTTAGAAAAGTAAAGTTAAATTTGATATAGTTGAATAAATGTATATAAATATACAAAAAATTTAGGTATAATTGCATAAGAGATAACTAATCAGGAGGATAAGACTATGGATATTCAAATGGGTATATTACAATTTTTCCAAGGGATAAGAAATCCAATACTTAATACTATGTTTTTAATATTGACAATAAGTACAGAATTACCAGTTATAGTATTATTTACGGCATTTATATATTGGTGTTTAAATAAAAAATATGGTCAAAGAATTCTATTTTCACTAATAGGAAATATAACTTTAAACACAGGAATAAAAGAATTCTTCAAAGCCCCAAGACCTATAGGTATTAAAGGAATAAAATCTATGAGGGTGTCAACAGCAACAGGATATTCCTTTCCAAGTGGTCACACTCAAACAGCAACGTCTTTTTGGGTGAGTATAATTACTATATCTAAGAAAAATTGGGTAACTGTACTAGGAGTAGTGATGATTCTAGGAGTAGGACTATCTAGGTTATACTTAGCTGTACATTGGCCGATAGATGTACTTTGTGGATGGATATTGGGTATAATATTTACTATTTTATTTGGTAAAATATTTGACTATGTTGATAAAAATAAAAAATACTGGGTTTTATCATTAACATTAGTTCCATTTATATTAGGTATATTTTTATTAAACAGTGAAACATATATAAAAGTATTTGGTTTATTAACTGGATTTGTATTAGGATATATAGTTGAAGATAAGTTTATACAATTTGAAACTGGTGATAATATAAAAGGTCAAATTAACTTTAATAGTAACCCAAAAAGAAATAATAATAAAAGTAAATTAATTAGAAATATATATAGATTTTTAATAGGAATAATAACATTGGGAGCTATGTATTTAGGACTTAAATATATAATGCCAAGTGGATATATATTTAATTATATAAGATATGCTATAGTAGTATTTTATGGTATAGCAGGTGTTCCAGCTATATTTAAATTATTTAAATTGGATTAATTAAGAAAAAAGACATATATTAAAAGAGGTGTAATTTTGAAAAAAGTAGTAATAATAGGAGCAGGAGCTGCAGGTATGATGGCAGCTTCTGTAGCGGCAGATAGAGGATTAGATGTAACTTTAGTTGAGAAAAATAATAGAGTCGGAAGGAAAATTTTAATAACGGGAAAAGGTAGATGTAATATAACTAGTGACTGTGAAATAGAAGAGTTAATAGAAAATGTACCTACTAATGGCAAATTTTTATATAGTGCATTTTATACATTTACAAATACAGATGTTATAGATATGTTTAATAACCTTGGTGTAAAAACAAAAACAGAAAGAGGAAAGAGAGTTTTCCCTGAAAGTGATAAAGCTCATGATATAGCTAATGCACTTGAAAAACAAATAAGAAATAAGAATGTAAAAATAATATTAAATGCAGAAGTAAATAACATAGTATCAAAAGATAATAAAGTAGAAAAAGTTATTTTAAATAATAAACAAGAGATAAAGTGTGATTCTGTAATAATTGCTACAGGAGGACTTAGTTATCCTCTTACGGGTTCAACAGGAGATGGATATAAATTTGCAAAATCTCTAGGACATACAATAACAGATATCAAACCATCATTAATAGGAATGGAAGTGCAAGAAAAATTCGTATCAGAATTAGAAAAATTAGCACTTAGAAACATAGCTATTACAGTATATAATAGTAAAAATAAAAAAATATACGATGACTTTGGAGAACTTGAATTTACTAAATATGGATTAGATGGTCCCGTAATTAAGTCAGCTAGTTGTAGAATGAAAGATACTACTAAAGAAAATTATAAAATAGTTGTAGATTTAAAACCTGCACTAGATGAGGAAAAACTAGATAAGAGAATACAAAAAGATTTCCAAAAGTATACTAATAAAAAATTTGAAAAGGCATTGGGTGATTTATTACCTAAAAAATTAATACCAGTAATAATAAAATTAAGTGAAATAGACCCAGAATTAGTAGTGCATCAAATATCTAAAGAACAAAGAAAGAATCTAGTTAATTTATTAAAGAACTTAACTTTTACATTAAAAAGATATAGACCAATAGGTGAAGCTATAATAACATCTGGAGGAGTAAAAATAAGTGAAATAAATTCAAGTACAATGGAATCTAAGTTAGTAGAAGGTTTATTCTTTGCTGGTGAAGTTATTGATGTTGACGCATTTACAGGAGGATTTAATCTCCAAATTGCATTTTCAACAGGATATTTAGCGGGGTATTATTGTTAGATATTGTTGAACTATAGTGGAAAAAGTTACCTAGGATTAAAATTTTGTATCTTCATATAATAGTATCAAGCAACAAAATTATATCAGAAAGAAGGTAATCAACAATGTCAACTAACAATAACAATAAAAAAGCAGTACCAGGAGCAAAAGCAGCTTTAAATCAAATGAAACTAGAAATAGCTAATGAACTTGGAATGGAAAACTACCAACAAGCTGATAAAGGAAATCTTACAGCTAGAGAAAATGGATATGTTGGTGGATATATGACTAAAAAATTAGTTGAAATGGCAGAGCAACAAATGTCAGGAAAACAACAACAATAATAGAAGATTAATTACAAGTAAGGAGCTATCTTGAAATAGAAGATAGCTCCTTACTTGTAATACTAAAATATATAAAACAGTAAACTTGGATAAAATCCTTATGAATGGATAAAATAAAGAAGAAATATATTACATAAGGAGTGGTACGTATGTCTACTATGAACTTTGAAGAAGTAAAAACTAAATTTATAAATGGGGATTTAGATGAAAAAATTCGTATTTATACAACAACAGAAGGATTATCAGTAAATGAATTTAGAGAATTATTAAGATACTATCCAATACAATACTTATCAAAATTAGAAAAAGCATTAGGATAAGATTATAAATCCTTAGTATTAAAATAACTAATAAATAAAAAAAGAAGTCATATGACTTCTTTTTTATGTTTTCAATTTTTTAACTTAGATTAGATTTATGAACATAATTATATATTCTTTCATTTCCTAATTCAATATCTCCTGTATCTATAAACTTTATTACACTTTCTACATCAAGAGCTGTTAAATATTCATAAGGGATAGATAAACTATAGCTATTAGAAGCGAGTAAATTTTTAAGCTGAATCTTTTGAGGTATAGTTGGTTTATCAGGAATAGTTTTATTTTTTTTCTTTTTACTATTTGATAAAGTTTCATTTTGCATATGTATTAGTGTCTGTATATAATCGACATAGGATAGCTTAAAGTCTTGCTCCGCTAGGGTTTGTTCATCTAGTAGATCATTGATAGATCCGTCTTTTAATATATTGTCGGCAAATTTATCAGCAGTAAGCTTACCAGTTGTAATTCCCTTTTGATATTTACGAAGAACTTTTTTTGTATAGCTATATATTTTACTACGTGTTTCGAGATCAAGCTGTTCAATTTGCATAAAAACCACTCCTTTGGATTAAATCTTAAAAGATTTCGTCTTTTTTAGTATTGACAAGTATAAAAAATATTATAATTGTGAAAATTAGAAATATATGTAAAAGGAGTGATTTTAATATGATAAATGGAATGATTAAGCTATTTTATTCAGAAATAGTAAAAACAAAGATGAAAGGAATGTCATCATCGGATTATACATTAAGAGATGAGTGTAAGGAAATTAGAAATATTACTTTAAAAATAGATAGTATGTTTTTAAAATTTATTAAGCTAATGATGGCAATGGTTATACTTATATTAGCATTTAATATAAATACCATATTGGGGGTAGGAACATTTTTAGTAGAGATAGCCTATATAATATACAAAATCAAGCTAGAAAAGCAAGTAAGAGAAACTATAGAAAATTTAAAAAATAATATTGAATTACCTAAAATGGATATAGTTAGCGAAAGAAGTAAATCAGGATTAAATGTACTTATAATGCTTTTAATGATTGGGTTAATAACAGAATTTAACATACCTATAATAGCTAGTTTTATGCTTGTTTTTATATTTACTATAAAAGACATATATAGTAATATAAAATAGACTGATAAAATTAGGGGGTGAGTATGAATATGAGTAATTGTAATAATGATAGTCAAAAAATGAAAAAATTAATAGATATATCATTTATGGTGACAGAATCAATAGACTTTTTTAGTATAAAAGATAAAATAGTAGAAAATATGCTTGAAGTGGTTCATCCAACTAAGGCATGTGTGAATTTATTTTATAAAAATAACTATCACCATGCCTATTTAGTGTGTTCAGAAACTTTAGAATACATATCACAAGCCTTTCCTATTAATAGCCCAAGAGGTGCAAGAATAAATTTTAATGAATATCCTAAATATGTGAAGGAAGCTGTTAAAGAAAAAAAAATAGTATATATACAAAATATATTTGAGGATGAAAGAGCAAAAGAAGAAAGAGAATTAGCAAAAGCGGAAGGATATACAGGTAGAATTGTTTTTCCACTTATAATAAACAATGCAGTAGTAGGTTTTATGACTTGTTTTTTAACAGAAGAAGATTATTTAACACAACAGGATATAGGCTTTATATCTTCTGTATCATCTTTAATAAGTTTATCAATAGAAATAACTACTAAAAATAATAATACGCAATTATTAGTAAATAAGTTAAGAGGTGCAATAGCATCTATAAATGAAGCTACAAGAAAATTATATCTTAATAAAAACTTAAATGGATTCTTAGAACATTTAAGTAAACAAGCTTGTAATATTACAAATAGTAAGGAAGCTATAATAATTATTAACGACCAAGAACATAAAAAGGAAGTATTTAATTACTATAATAGTGAAGATAAAAATCAAATAAATGTGTATCCGATAGTAGAGAGTATTTTGTCTCAAGAAACTATGGGGGCATATTCTAATAATATAAAAATAAATAATAAAGATACAAGTAAAATAGAAAGCTATATATATTACAAATTAAAAGATAAAAATGAAGTGATTGGTTGCATAGTATGTGCAAATAGCCAAAACTATACTAATGATGATTTAAATATATTAAGTATATTAGCTAAGCAAGTTTCAGTAGCAATGCAACTTTATGAATATAATATTGAAGAAGTTAAACATAAGGTGTTAGCAAATGAGCTTAATCTTTTAAATAAACAGCAAAAACTTATAATGGATAAAGGTAAAATGGAGTGTAATGATCAAAAAGAATTAAGTTATTATCATAAACCAGCAAGAGTAGTAGGTGGGGACTTCTATTATGCTATGAGAGTTGATGATGACAATATAGTCTATATAGTAGCTGATGTTATGGGTCATGGTATGGTATCTAACTACGTAGTAGCAATGATAAAAGGTGCTTTCAAAGTACTTTGTCATCAATATAAAACTCCAGGGGAGATAATGACCAATTTAAATAAAATATTATATGATGAGTTTGATAAAATGGGAGTGTTTACTACTTGCTTGATTAGTATGATGAATACAAAAGAAAACACAATAACAATATCAAATGCAGGCCATTATAGTCCGATAATGATTAAAAACGATGGTTCAGTAGTAGAAGATTTAAGTTGTATAAAGGGAATACCAATAGGAATAATGGAAGATGCCCAGTATGTTGACAATACTAGAGATGTAGTAGAAAATTCTATGGTATGTATGTATACAGATGGGATATTAGAAATAAAGAATGAATCAAAAGAAGAGTATGGAGTTTCTAGATTAGAAACATTCTTACGAAATAACTTTAGATTTAGTCAACAAGTATTAGTTGAAAATCTAAAAATAGAGTTAAAAGAATTTGCGAAGAAAGATAGCTATGAGGATGATATTCTAGTAGTTATGTTAAAAGATAAATAGGGGGGATAGAAATGCATCCAGAGATTTTAATAATAAATGGAAGTCCAAGGAAAAATAAAAACTGCTTTTCTATAGCAAATCAAATAAGTAACAATTTAACAGAAAATAATATAAGTAGTGAAGTATTTAATATATACGATATCAACATAGAATATTGCACAGCTTGTGGATTTTGTGATAAAGCAGGTTATTGTAGAATAAAAGATGATATGACACCAATGTATGAGATGTTTGATAAGGCAAAAGGTGTAATAGTAACAAGTCCTGTACATTTTGATTGTGTATCAGCAAAGTTAAAAACCGTTGTAGATAGAACTCAAGCAATTTATGCAAGTAAGTATGTATTAAATAAGCCATCAATAGATAGAAATAAAAGACGTATAGGAATGTACATTGCAGTAGGTGGAAGTAAACCATATGAAACACAATTTATGGGAGGGCAAATAGTAATGGACTTTTTCTTTAAAAGTGTAAATAATAAACTGCTTTACAGCCTTCACTTAAATAATACAGATAAAGAAGGCTATGAAGGAAATAGTGAATTTAGAAATACTTTAAAAGAAAACTTAGATAGCTATATAAAAGACATAAAGAAGCTTGATTAATCAAGCTTCTTTAGTGTATAAAAATTAAGGAGATTTGAAATGTTAAGATATCTAACAAGTGGAGAATCACATGGACAAAGTTTAATATCAATATTAGATGGAGTTCCAGCTAATATTGAACTAAATATAGAAGAAATAAATCACGAACTTAAAAAAAGGCAAGGCGGATATGGTCGTGGTGGAAGAATGAAAATAGAACAAGATAAAATAAACATACTAGGTGGAGTTAGAGGAAGAAAAACTCTAGGAGCTCCGATATCTATAGAAGTAAAAAACAAAGACTATGAAAATTGGACAGAATATATGAATCCAATGGAAGAAGTAGATTTTGAAACTAAGAAGGTAAGCAATGTAAGACCAGGACATGCAGATTTAGTTGGATGTTTAAAATATGATTTTGATGATGCTAGAAATGTTCTTGAAAGGTCTAGTGCTAGAGAAACAGCAAGTAGAGTTGCAGTAGGAGCTATTTGTAAGCAAATTCTTAAAAATTTTGATATAGATTTTACATCTCATGTTGTTCAAGTTGGAAGAGTAGCTGACAAGAATGTATATGATTTTGAATATATAAAAGGCAATGTAGATAATAGCCAAGTTAGATGTGTAAATGAAAGCGTAGAAGAAAAAATAATAGCGGAAATAGATAAAGTAAAAGTAGAGGGTGATACCTTAGGTGGAGTTATAGAAGTAAGAGTTAAAAATGTAGTTCCAGGTTTAGGTTCATACACTCATTTTGATAAAAAAATAGATGGAGAGTTAGCCATGCATCTAATGGGAACTCAAGCTATAAAAGGTGTTGAAATAGGAATCGGATTTGACGTTGCTAGTTCAAGAGGTTCACAGGTAATGGATGAAATTTATTACGATGAACAAAATGGAATAACAAGAGCTACAAATAGGCTAGGTGGCATAGAAGGTGGAATGACTACAGGTGATGAAATAGTTATTAGATGTGCTATGAAACCAATACCAACGCTATACAAACCGCTTAATTCAATAAATGTAAATTCTCTAGAAAGTTACGTAGCCAGTATAGAAAGGTCAGATAAATGTGCAGTACCAGCGTGCAGTGTAGTTTGTGAAAATGTAGTAGCATTTGTTATTTGTAAGTATTTCTTAGACAAAATAGGTGGAGATAACTTATCAGATTTAAAATCAAATTATGACTCATATATAAAAAGGCTAGGTGAAAGAGGATGGAAAAAATAATAAATTCTACTTGTAATGTGGTTATAGAGAATAGTTATAAGTCCTTTAATGAAGCTGTTTATTATTTTAATAAAAAGCAACATACTAATAAGACTAATATAGATGATAAAGCTCAATTTAATATAAATGATGTATATGATGAAGTATTAATAATAACGGACCGAAATGTATATAACCATCAAGTGGATGATTTAATAAATAGTATAAAAGGTAAACTTATATATGAATACATAGTTCCTGCTGGGGAAGATTCTAAATCTTTAGAGGTTTACGAACAGATAATGAATTATTGTATAAAAATAGGTTTATCCAGAAAATCAGTTATAATTGCAGTAGGTGGTGGAGTTGTTGGTGACTTAGGAGGATACATAGCATCTACTTATATGAGAGGCATAGATGTTATACAAGTACCAACTAGTTTACTAGCGCAAGTAGATTCATCAATAGGTGGGAAAACAGGAATAAACTTAGGTAAATTCAAAAATATAATTGGATCTTTTTATCAGCCGAAATTTACATATATAAATATAAATTCATTAAGAACACTATCTCAAGATGAATTTATAAGTGGTATGGCAGAGGTTATAAAATATAGTGTACTTTATGATTACGATTTTTTAGATTATCTAATAGAAAATAGTGAAGATGTATTAAATAGAGATAATAAGTGTTTATATTATATAGTGAATAAATGTGCAAGTATAAAGGTGGATATAGTAGGTCAAGACGAAAAAGAAGGTGGACTTAGAAAAATACTAAACTTTGGACACACCTTTGGACATGGAGTAGAAAAGCTTTGTAAAATTAGTCATGGTGATGCAGTTAGTATAGGAATGAATATGGCTTTTAAGTTAGCTATATCAGAAAAGTTAATATCTCAAGATTACTATGATAAATACATAGAAGTATCTAAGGCATATGATTTACCATTACAATTTGAAACTCCTTTTAATGAAGATGATTTTGGATTTGAAAATGAATTAGAAATAAATAACAATGATTCTAAAGAGCATAGTTTATCTCACAATAAAGATATTTTAGCTAAAGAAATTTTAAATATAATGAAAATCGATAAGAAAAATAGCTTTGGAAAAATAAATTTAATATTGCCAGTAGAATTAGGTAAGGTTGAAGTAAGAAATGACATAGATGAATATAAAATACTAGATATAATAAGGAAGTGTAACCATGCTTAAAGGAAGTTTTGAACTTATAGGGGACAAGTCTATATCTCATAGATCAATAATGTTTTCAGCAATATCAAAAGGACATAACAAAATAAGCAATTTTTTAATGGGACAAGATTGCTTAAGTACAATAGCATGTTTCAGAAAAATGGGCGTAGACATAGAAATAGAGGGAAAAGATGTATTTGTAAAAGGTAATGGATTACATGGATTAGAGAAACCTTTAGATATATTAGATGTAGGAAATTCAGGAACAACAATAAGACTTATAAGTGGCATTTTAGCAGGGAATAAATTTGATGCTACTTTAATAGGAGATGAATCAATAGGCAAAAGACCTATGAAAAGAGTTACAGATCCACTTAGACTCATGGGATGCAAAATAGAAGGGAAAGATGATTCAAATTATACACCTATAAAAATTTATGGTGGAAATCTACATTCAATAGATTACAAAATGCCAGTTGCATCAGCTCAAGTAAAGTCTGCTTTAATACTTGCGAGTCTTTATGCTGATGGAAAAAGTACTATACATGAAAAAGTTAGAAGTAGAAATCACACAGAAATAATGTTAAAGTCTTTCGGAGCAGATATTAGTATAGACGACTTAGCAATAAATATAAATCCAGTGAAAGAATTATTCAGCCAAGACATATACGTTCCAGGAGATATATCATCTGCTGCATTTATAATAGTTGGAGCCTTAGTAACTAAGGGTTCTGAAGTTATGATAAAGAACGTTGGATTGAATGAAACTAGAACGGGAATACTAAATGTAGTAAAAAACATGAATGGAAATATAGAAATACTAAATGAAAGGCTAGTAGGAGGAGAATTAGTAGGAGATTTACTTGTAAAATACAGCTCTAATTTAACTGCTACAACAATAGACAAAGCTATAATACCAAGACTTATAGACGAAATACCAGTAATAGCGGTGCTTGCAACTCAAGCTGAAGGTATTACAATAATAAAAGATGCGAAGGAATTAAAAGTAAAAGAAAGTAATAGAATAAAGGCAGTGGTAGATAATCTAAAACTTATGGATGCAGATATAGAAGAATTAGAAGATGGTATGATAATAAAAGGTAAAAGTTCTTTAAAAGGAGCAAGTATACAAACCTTCAAAGACCATAGAATAGCAATGGCATTTTCGATTGCAAATTTAGTATGTGATGGAGAGGTTAAATTAGATAACAAGGAATGTATTGACATATCTTTTCCAGGGTACTTTAAGTTATTAAAGGATTTATCCTACAATTAACAGCAATAAAGAATAAAATTAAATATTAATTAACAAAATAGTATAAAAGGGTTTTTGAATATTTAATAGAAATATGATATAAAGTAAGACATAAAATTATTAAGTTAATTCTATGAAAAGGATTTGCTTTAATAAGTAATATTATGTATAATTGTATCATGTATACAAAATATATTTAGGAGGAATTTTTATATGAAATTACCAATAGCATTATCTAATAGACATGTTCACTTAAGCCAAGCTGACATAGAAACTTTATTCGGTGCAGGACATGAGTTAACTCATTTTAAACCATTATCTCAACCAGGACAATTCGCATGTGACGAAAAGGTTGACTTAGTAGGACCAAAAGGAACTTTAAAGGGTGTTAGAGTTTTAGGACCAGCTAGACCAGCTACACAAGTTGAAATATCTTTAGCAGATGGATTTGCTTTAGGTGTAAAAGCTCCAATAAAAGAATCTGGAGATGTAGCAGGAACTCCTGGTGTTAAATTAGTAGGACCAGCTGGAGAAGTAGAATTAGCAGAAGGTGTTATAGTTGCTTCTAGACATATACATATGAACCTTGATGATGCTGCTAAATTTGGAGTAGCTGACAAGCAAATAGTAAAAGTTAGAACTTTCGGACCAAGAGCTGTAGTATTCGAAAATGTATTAGTTAGAGCTCATCAAAACTTCGCTTTAGAAATGCACGTAGATGTTGAAGAAGGAAACGCTGCAGGAGTTAGAAATGGTGAAGAAGTAGAATTAATAGCACAATAATTATATATAAATTAAAGGCATGTGAATTTCACATGCCTTTTTATTTTGAAGTAACTTTTTCTAGAGTTTCTCCGTATTCAATTCCGTAGCTATACATTTGTTCTAGTAAAGGAATCATTTTTTCTCCCATTTTAGTCAAACTATATTCAACTTTAGGTGGAATAACTGGATATATTTCTCGATGAACCAAACCATCCTCTTCAAGACTTCTTAATTGATTTGTTAACATTTTCTGAGTAACATCAGGTAATTTTCTTTTAATTTCACTAAATCTAAGACATCCACTACTTAAATACCATAATATTAAAATTTTCCATTTACCTGAAACTAATTTATGAAATAAAGTTATTGGGCAGGTATTATACTTAGCACAACGATTACTCATATGACATTTATGGTGAGAAGTTACAACTTTATCCATAAATAAGCACCTCACTTTAAAATATTCTGTTCCTATTATATCATAAAAAGAATTATTGAATGAAGAAAAAAAATTTACATATTAGAAAACTATTACAGTATACTTTTATATACTATATATATATAAGGTGCCTACATATAAATAAAGTGCCTACTTGTGAAGATGAAAGTTAAGGCTTATTATAAAAATGTAATACCAACCGAATTAAAATAAAAACTAATAAAAATTATGAATGTTAAATGTTCTCAAGGAAAAAATAAGTTTATAGAGTTTTCATAATATGTTAACATATTATGGAATAATATAAACTTTAATGTAGAAAAAAGGAGAACAAATAAATGAATAATAAAATAGCTAAAATGATAGATCACACAATACTAAAGGCAACTGCTACTAAAGAAGAGGTTGTAAAGATATGTAATGAAGCAAAGGAATATGGATTTTTCTCAGTTTGTATAAATCCAACTCAAATAGAATTCGTAAAGAATGAATTAAAAGGAAGCGATGTAGCCGTTTGTACAGTTATAGGTTTCCCATTAGGATCGAATACACCACAGGTTAAAGCCTTTGAAACTAAAGATGCAATAGCTAAAGGTGCTGATGAAGTAGATATGGTTATAAATGTAGGTGCATTAAAAGATAAAAACTATGACTTAGTTTTTGAAGAGATAAAAGCAGTAGTAGATGCGGCTGATAAGAAAGCTTTAGTAAAAGTAATAATAGAAACTTGTTACTTAAGTGATGAAGAAAAGAAAATAGCATGTGAATTAGCAGTTAAAGCTGGGTGCGATTTCGTAAAAACTTCAACAGGATTTGGAACAGGTGGATCTACTCCAGCTGATATCAAACTTATGAGAGAAACTGTAGGACCAAATATCGGAGTAAAAGCTTCTGGTGGAGTTAGATGTGAAAAAGATGCAATAGCTGTTATAGAAGCTGGAGCAAGTAGAATAGGAGCAAGTGCATCTATCGAGATAGTAACTGGTGGAGAAAGTAAAAGCGACTATTAATAATAGAATATATATATATATTGATTCAACTTATAATTTGGTGGGTATATAATAAAATAATGTATTAATAATATTGAAAATTACAAAATTTTCTCGAAATACTTAAATATGTTATTTATATAAACAAAAAAGAAGGAGACCTCTATCAAAGTATAGAATATTTTGTTTATTATGTAATAATTGTAATTATGTAATGTTTTATGTATTGGGGGGATAATTGTACTTTCATGTACAATATATCTACAGTACACGTAATTTATAGTTTAAGTACATAAGAGTAATATATAAGGAGGATACATATTATGGCAAGATTTATGAAAACAGTTGACGGAAATACAGCTGCTGCTCACGTTGCGTATGCATTTACTGATGTAGCTGCAATATATCCAATAACTCCGTCTTCAAACATGGCTGAGGTAGTTGACGAATGGTCAGCTCAAGGAAGAAAGAACATATTTGGACAACAAGTTAGTGTTGTAGAAATGCAATCAGAAGCAGGTGCTGCTGGAGCATTCCACGGTTCTCTACAAGCTGGAGCATTAACAACAACATTTACTGCATCTCAAGGTTTATTATTAATGATACCTAACATGTATAAAGTTGCAGGGGAGTTACTTCCAGGAGTATTCCACGTAAGTGCTCGTGCTCTTGCATCTCAAGCATTGTCTATATTTGGGGACCATCAAGATGTTATGAGTGCTCGTCAAACTGGATGTGTATTATTAGCTTCTGGATCAGTTCAAGAAGTTGCAGATATAGCACCTGTTGCTCATTTAGCAGCTATAGAAGGTAAATTACCTTTTATACATTTCTTTGATGGGTTTAGAACATCGCATGAAATTCAAAAAGTTGAATTATTAGAAACGGAAGATTATGCAAAATTATTAAATATGGATGCAGTTGAAGCATTTAGAAATAAAGCTTTATCTCCAAATCACCCTGTTACTCGTGGTACAGCTCAAAATCCAGATATATACTTCCAAACTAGAGAAGCTTCTAACAAATACTATAATGATATAGTAGGAATAGTTGAAAAATATATGGATCAAATGAGTGAATTAACTGGAAGAAAACATAGTTTATTTGATTACTATGGAGCAGCTGATGCTAAAAATATAGTAGTAGCTATGGGATCTGTTACAGAAGCAATAGAAGAAACAATAGATTATGTAAATGCTAACGGTGGAAGTTTCGGTTTAGTTAAAGTTCATTTATATAGACCATTCTCAACTAAGCATTTATTAGATGCAATACCAGCTTCAGCAGAGAGAATATGTGTACTTGATAGAACTAAGGAACCTGGTTCAATCGGTGAGCCATTATACTTAGATATACGTGCTGCATACTATGAATCAGAAAAGACACCAATGATAATAGGTGGAAGATACGGATTAGGATCAAAAGATGTTACTCCATCAGAAATCAAAACTGTATTTGATAACTTAGTTTCTGAGAATCCTAAGAATAACTTTACATTAGGTATAGTAGATGATGTAACTAATACATCATTAACTCCATCAGAGCCAATCAAAATAGCACCTCAAGGTACTATAAGATGTAAGTTCTGGGGATTAGGATCTGACGGTACAG